>CAZOUM010000008.1:0-62947 GCA_964582985.1 uncultured Pirellulales bacterium
GAGGCTCTGCCTGAAGCCTGTTTTATTCCTGGATTCCCGCTTTCCAGGCTGTGTCGCAATTAAGATTTTGCGAGTTTTACCCACAATTTTAAATGAAAAACAAAGGTGATCGGGGTGATTTTTGGATTATGACACAGCCTGTTCGCGGGAATGACAGGGTGGTGTGATTATCTAAAAATTTTGTAACAGTAACTGTATACACTCATATTAGATTATTCTCATACTTTTAATAGTTTTTTTCCGAGGTCGGGCTTCCACCCTTGTCGTCTTCGGCGCCCGCAATGACAACAACATATTCCCCTTTTGGCTTTTCCTCAACCTGGTTTAACAGCTCAGACAAACAGCCGCGCTTCACCGATTCAAACATCTTTGTTAGTTCTTTAGCTAAGGCTGCCCGGCGGTCTCCAAATACCTCCAAAGCATCCTCCAGAAAGGCACGCAGCCGATGTGGGCTTTCGTAAAATATAAGTGTGTGAGGCGAAGTCTGATCAACAGCCAGAAAGTTGCGGCGTTTATTTTTTTTGCGAGGCGCAAAACCGCGAAAGGTAAAGGCGTGTGTGGGCAAGCCGGACAAAACCAGCGCCATAACAAAAGCGGTTGGGCCGGGAATCATGGTCACCTGTATCCCCGCTTCGATAGCGGCACGCACCAGCGTAAATCCCGGGTCGGAAATGCCGGGCGTACCGGCATTCGCCACCAACGCTACCGAGTTGCCTTTCTGGAGCAGCCGCATAATCCTTTGAGTGGCGCGCTCCTTGTTATGCTCGTGGAAGGAAATTTGCGGCTGCTTAATGTGAAAGTGTTTCAGTAAGATACCTGTCCTGCGCGTATCCTCACTCGCGACGTAATCAACCGCGCGCAGCGTTTCCAGTGCACGCATTGTTATGTCAGATAGGTTACCAACCGGTGTTGCCACCAAGTAAAGCATAAATCTCTCCATAAGGCACAGGGCACCTAACACAAAGCTCCTGTCAAGTCGCTACACGACTATGGCTCCATCTCATTTAATTCGTACAGGACAAGTGAAGCTGCCACCACGGCTGCTGTTTCTGTCCGCAAAATCCGCCGTCCCAAGCTGATTGGGATAATACCGCTCGCCTGGCTGCGCTTCACTTCCTCCTCTGTGAAACCGCCCTCCGGGCCAATCAAAAGAGCAATAGTGGTGGACGCGCCTTTGTCACTGTGCCTAAGGGCGCTGCGCACGCCCGACCCCTCCGTCTGCCGCGACGCTATCAGGCAGCAGCCGAATCCAGCAAGGCTTCCTATTGCCTTTTCTAAGTTAATAGGCCGTGATAATTCTGGAATAAGGCCGCGTCCTGATTGTTCCGCCGCTTCGGTAATTACGCTGCGCCACCGGGACAGCTTCTTCGAGCTTACATCATCCGGGTCCCGAATAACACTGCGCTGCGTAATCAGCGGCACAAATCGCTTGACCCCAACCTCCGTACACTTTTGCAATATCCATTCAAACTTGTCCTGCTTGACCAAACTCTGGTACAACGTAATCTGAACGGCCGGCTCCCCAGCTGCCTCTCGCTTTTCTATGACGTGCCCGGTTATCTGGCTCTTGCCGACTGACTCTAACGCCACCTCATATTCCCAGCCCTGATTGTCCAGCACGATAATGTGGTCGCCGGGAGACATGCGCAGCACATTGCGAATTTGGTGGGCCTGCTTACCCTTCAAGACCACACTTTCACCCTGCAAATTCTCTTCAGAAATAAAAAATCGATGCATCGCCTCTCAGCCATCTAACAGATATTTGCGATTCACTTGTCCCTGTCTTAGGGCCCAAGGTCGTATTTCTCAACGGCTTTCAGAGGTGCGTTCTTATTATTCGAACCACTCGTCTTGTTCATCAAACGCCGGGATGGCGACGTTGGCAATCCGCATCTTGCCCACGGCTCGATGCCGGCAGCCTGGCTTGATGAAAATTGCCGTCAAAGGCTTCACCGGCACACGCTCGTCGTCGAGCTCCATATATCCGTCGCCTTCAAGCACAAGATATATCTCGGTGAGCCTTTTATGATAGTGCGCGCGTGCGTCCTCGGTTATATCGACGATGTGCATTGTGGCCACGGGATTATCATCGGCAATGAAGCCTCGCCGCGAGAAGCCACAGGGACACTTCACGGCAGGTATTTCGTCGAGCTGCGCTATCATATAGTTGGACATTTAGCCTCTCCGCTTTGGTCCTGAGCAGTTTACGAATCCTATCTCTTAGCAGTTAGCTGCTTGTACGAAACCTCGCCGCCGTTTATCAGATGGACCAACGGCTGAGGTCTGTCAACACCTTCCACAAACTTTGGCCGAGCGGCCCAGGGCGTGACACTCAACACGCCGGTCAAATCCATCCAGTGCTGCAAACGAGCTACCGGCAGGTCCCAGGTCATATGCAAGTGATTAGCCGGCGGATACTGCTTATACTCAACCATAGTCGCGTATTTCGGCACAATAAAAGTATGCGGCCATTCGGGCGTAGTCAGACTGCACATTACTTCAGCGAGTTTCTTCGGCACTTCAGTCGTATGAGCCTGGTCCCAAACCACGCTGAACAATCCGCTTGCAGTGCTGTAAGCTAATCTACCGGCGATGCCTTCAATTCCGGGCGGCGTCATAAACGTGACCGAGTTACCGCCGCCGGGGAAGTAATCGAAATCGGCCAGCGGCATACCAACACCGGACATAATCTTTCGCACCGAGGTGCCGGGCAGCGCCGCCCAGTCGTATGATGCGCTGCCGGAGTTATTGCCGTCAACAAGGCCCTTAGTCAGCCATTCTGCATTCTTGTTCAGTCCTTTGATGCCGACCTTCTTAGCCAGCTCTTTGATTTCCCAGGGTTCCCACACCTTTCTAAAGTCCATAAACAGCGGTGGATTTCCGCCGCTAAGCCAGGTCATAAACAGCATTGTTAAAAGTCCCTGTACGTCGGCCTCGGTAGCGTATGGCAGGGGGGCTTTGGGGCCCTTATGGTCGAATGTGCTGTTGAAGAATGACTCCATCGCATCAGCGACAGGCAGCGGAATGCCGCGAACATCACTGCCCCATTCCAACTGACTCATAAAGCCGCCGCCGACAGCGTTCAACTCGGCCATCAGGTCACGAATGATTAAGTACATTGCCAGACTCATATTGAATCGTTCGCTGTCTGCTTCATCGCGCAGTTCAAGTCTTTTGCCAACGTACCTGCCAATCCAGCGCCGTAGTGTCTTCAACTCTTTTTCGTTGTAGGCTTTTTTCTTGAGCATATCAGCCAGAAGTTTCATATCCAAGCGCGTGAATTCGATGCCGAAAGTGTTTCTGGTCGGCAACACATGGGCGAGAGCCGTTTCCATTCCCATCGAATCGTGGCCGAGGACCACGACTCTGCGACCTCGCAAGCCAACGGCAGTTACGGCGGCATAGCACCAGTCGATAAGGTCCTTCGCGGTCTGGTCGGTCATCTGCGGGTTCATTCCGGTATCCGGCCAAGTACCGACGTTCAGGGTGACCATCCGCCCGTATTGGGCGATGGCACCGGTTGTCGCGTGTGCATAGACCACCCCCGGTCTTGGTCCACTGTTGCCGCAGGTGATGTTTATGGGTGTATTTGGGGGGAACTGCTGCAGCAGCGAAATGGTGGTGAGCTGCGGAAAGGCCCAGGTGTCCGGCACACATACCAAAATATCCACGCCGGCCTTGCGAAACTGCTGCGCAACAATGTCCGCCGGCGGCTCGCCATCCACCAGCACAGTAGAGTAAACTACCGGAACCGGTGTCTTGTCGGGCAAAACCACACGGCCGCTTATACAGTCAGCGGCCATTTTGGCGATATTCTGACAGCGCTGCCGGTCCTCCTTCGTGATGCGCGGGTCACTGGTAGCAAAAACACCAATAACAGGAACCTTCGGCGTTGCTTTCCTTATATTCGCCAAGCGAGCCGCTTCAATTTTTTTAGCCATTTGAATACCTCCTTAAGTTATGTTGCTCTTTCACAACAAAGCTATTTGCGAAAAACAATCTCTTTTCGCTGGAGCCATCGTTTCGTATCGTTTATACGATAGGTTTTTTCCCATAAGCGCTTGATGCAATTTAACGCCGTGCCCTCGCTGTGTCAAGTATCAAACCGGTCGGTTATGGGGCGGGCGGTAGAATACGAGAAACTTCAGTTTACGGGCAGAATCGGCTTAATTTCAAAGTAGTCGAGGTCAACGCTGCCGTTGCTCATTAAGACGTAGGCGCCGATGGATTCACTGGTGGATTCGCCGAAATATATTCCGTCGATTTGGCTTCGCTTGAACTCGTTGGTGGACTCGGCGCCGTTAAGGCCGTAGAAGACCCGCCAGCGTCGTGTCGTATCGTCATAAGTGAATCTTATTTTTGCAGATTTTGGCGGCTCTTCAAGTTTAACAGGATAACGGTCTCGCAGTGTAATCATATTCTGCTTGAGCCAGACAAACATTGTCTCGCCTGCTGCGCAGGTCGGGTCGCGAAGACCTAAAGTAACACCTTCGGAAATCCTTGGTCCTGGCGGGTTGTAATGGATGTTCTTTAGCTTAAAGACCGCTTCGAACGAGCCGGTTCCAACGTGCCTGTTGATGCCATTGTAGTGCGAGCCTGACTTTATAGTGTACTGTCCCTTGCCGTTGAAGTGGGCGACAGGGCCTTTGTAGTCGAGCCAGCCGGGATTGTCGAAGTCGGTCGGTCCGGTGAAGGTTTCGACGAGCCGCTTGAGCTTCCGCGGTTGGTCAACCGGTGCCGGTGGAAGAGTCTTTAGCCACTTCAGGTTAAATGCAAAATGGTTTCGGCTGCTGATAATGTGTATGAGGCCGTCGAGACCCTGGCAGGCGGACAGGTAGCCGCGGTATTCAGAGCTTCGGCCGCTCATAGTGATGGCGGCGCCGTCGGTGCACTCGATGGTCCGGGCAGGACCATCGTCGGTGACAAGCCTCTTATAAGGCCATGTCTTTCCGTCATCGAGTGAGAGTGCGGCATAGAGGCCGCGTATTTCGCGTTCGTTGCCGGTCTCATCTTTGATAAGGATGCCTTTGCCGCCCTCATTGTTGTACGAGGCCAGGAAAAGCTCACCACTTCGCAGCTTCAGCAATGCCAGCCGCTGACCTCCTCCTACTCCCGGAAACTCACTTGCGTACGATTTGAAGCTCCTTCCGCCGTCTGTGGAAACGCTGATAGGCATTTTACCTTCAATGGGGTTGCCCCTGCTAAAAGCGAAGATTGTCCCATCTGACAACTGGGTGACTCCGGCGTGTATGCCGGGGATGTCACCACCGGGATTAAACCAGGTCTTGCCCTCGTCGCGGCTCATCCAAAGAGTATCGGGCCCGTCGATGGCAAAGACAATTGTGCCATCGTGCATTCTAAAGACCGGCTCGCTTGGCAGGTGCCCTCTGGCAAATTCCGGTACAATCAGTCGCGGGGCCGACCAGGTGGCTCCGCTGTTGGTGCTGGTCCGCATCATAATCGCTGACCTGCCACGGCTCTTGGCGGCGGATACCCCTGTGAAATGATAGATTGTTTCTTTATCGTCAAACCATAATGCAGGCGCATGGTTATTGCGGTCCGGCGTATAGAAGAACAGCGAGGCCTCTTCCCATTCTTCTGCGTCCCATCGCAGGCGGCTTGCGGCGTCGCCAAGCTCACGGCCATGCTCGTCATGACAGGTGTACCAGCAGGCAAGCAGGTCGCCGTTAGGACATTCGACAATAGCCGGGTCGTGGTTGTGACAGGTATATGTCGGGCCGTTGGAACCCGGCTTGATGTTTACGTACCTGCGCGGGCCCTTGAAATAAGGTTTTTCGGGGTCGGGACCACTGGACACGACAGCACGGTGGCGCCGAACCACATTTTGCTGGTAGCGAGGCGGCGTAACGCGAAGCGGCCTGGTTTTGGGCAGCTTACCAATGACAACACGAAAGCCTGTCACCCAGTTTCTTGTTTCCGAAATAGCACCCAACCGGTTTGCCGAGCGCAGATAGTAAACCTCGCCGCTGTGACTACCGCCGCGGGTGACTTTGAAATCACCGTGGACATAGCCCACGGGGTCGGCCGCAAGGCCATCTGTATACGGGCCGTACCAGTCGTAACACCACTCCTCAAGATTGCCGTGCATGTCATATATCCCCCATCTATTTGGTGGCGTTTGGCCCACGGCAAGGTTTGCCTTTTTCCGCCGTAAGGCGTCCTGCGGAGTGCTACCGCCTTTGGCCGAGACTTTTTTGAGAAAAACTTCCGGAAGAATGTCGCCCGCGTGATAGTTAGTGGTAGTACCAGCCCGACAGGCATATTCCCACTCGGCCTCGGTAGGCAGGCGGTAGGGCCGTCCTTCTCTCGCCGAAAGCCAACGGCAGAAAGCCGTAGCATCGTGCCAGTTGACAAAAGCGACTGCCTCGTTGTCCTCAAAGGAGAAGCCTTCCTTGCCGCGAAGTTTCCTGTGGCCGGGGTCGAACTGCTCGTATTGGGAATTCGTCACCTCGAATACGCCCATATAGAATGGTTGGGTGATCCTGACGGTGTGAATTGGCTTTTCGTCGTAATCGCCTTTATTGAGCGTGTCGAACAGACCGCGGCCTCGAAAGATGGGCAGAACTTCCGACGGAAGCTTTTTCAACTGTCCCATTTGAAATGTGCCCGGTTCGATGTGGACAAACTTCATACCAATGGAGTTTGTGTATTCTCTTCCACTTGGCATCTCAGCAGCTAACACAGTCTTTGGCGACTGCAATCCTACCACTGCACACATCACGCTTACTACCAATGATAGTCTCGTCATTCTCATTTCTCCTTCCTGCAACTATCGTTTATAGAATTTGTGGCTAAGCAATTTGTCTTCACGCCAATGCGACTTGGCTTTTACCTTACCACCTGACCCAAAAACAGCCCAGACTTTGGTCCCATCTTTGCGGTATTCCCATTGCCACTTTAGTGAACCATCAGTATTCCAGTAGGTTTCGGTGCCGACTTTAGCACCTGCGTTGTAAATGACTTTCCACTGCTTCCGTTTATTCTCATAATACCACAGTTCTTTGCCGTCGAGCAGATAGCGGCCGTCCTCGCCGATGCCCGCACTCCATTCTACTTTCCGTTCACCACTGGGATAATTCTCCCTATAGTTTCTGACAGTGCCCGGTCTTATCTTGACTGTGTCGACAAGCGTTGCTGCTTCCGCGGCCTTATCATCCTGCAAAATCCACGCCTCATTGAGTTCAATGTGCAGATCAGGATTATTGCGTGAAGTGACCAAATGAATGATGCCGTTGGCACTTTGAGCAGCGCCCACGTAGCCAACTGTCCTGACTTCGACCGGCTTGCCATTTTCATCGTAGGTTTGTCCGCCAACGAGTTTCCTTATTCTCCAGGTCTTACCTTTGTCCTCGCTAAGCCCGACGTAGGCCCCCCCTCCGGCGAAGCCCCTGACATTCGGGTCTCTGGCCCGATGGAAGTCGCTCACGTAGAGAAGACGACCGCTGGCCCCGTTAGAGCCTTTTCCTTCTTGGTCTCTAACAGGGCTGGCCAGTTTCAGCATAATGGGGTTTTGACCGCCACCCTGGCCCGGCACAGGTGACCTGCTGACCTGCCAGGTCTTGCCCCAGTCGGTCGATATGTTCTTCGGGCAAAAGCCATCGATGGTTCTGTTCCGGGTCCCGTATGCCAGGATACTGTTGTCATCGAGCAAAACAAAAGTAGCGTGGAGTCCCAGTATTCGCCCACCTGTATCGAACCAGGTATTGCCGTTATTTCTGCTGGCCCAGAGTCCAGAGGTTGGCCCCCAGCCGTCAAAGGCCACGTATATGGTGTCATCAGGACCTCGGAAAGCGGCATTAATCGGCTGTCTTCTGCCGTATCCGCCAGGATGACTATCGAAGAGTGGAAACTGTATTGGTTCCCAGGTGGCTCCGTTGTCTTTTGATGTTGTCCATTGGAAAGGATACCCTCCTGTAAGGTGCAGACAACCCCATCCCAGCCAAATCGTCCCACGATCATTCCAGATAAACGGACTTGCATCGTTGCCGTCGAGAAAATCAGGCCAGACGCTCGGGATATCCCAGTGATTGCTGCCGTAGCGCAGCCGAATTAGCTGTATGGAAAGGTCCGGGTCGCTCTCAACAAAGCCGTTGTAGTAGCAAGCCAGCAAGTCACCATTAGGCAGCACAATCACAGCTCCGTTGTGTCGATTCGTTCCAAGACCGGGCGGCAGGCCAATCTTCCAGCCAACGTTTACCATTTGCTCGGCCCGGCCCGTCCCCGACGGGCGGGGCTCGGTGCTGAGCGCTGGGAAAATACGCCGTGTTCTGTAATATGGTTTATTTAGGTCAGGGCCTTTCGAGATTCCCACGCCGGTTTGCTTAACGCATCTCTGGAAAAACGGCAGCTCGGAGTCGTACGGCTTAGTCTCCGGCATTGGGGCCTGAACTACGCGAAAGCCGATGCTGTGCCAGCCTGCTACCAGGCCCTTCGCACGGTATGGTGAAGGGGATTGCGGACCCGGCGGCAAGGGCGGATTTATGCACGCCATCTGTTTGGCTTGGTACTCTCTCGGCGGTGGCGCAAAGGATGGTGGAACCGCGGCGCGATTCGCGGAACGCGAGTAGAACGGGTTTTGTCCAAGACTATAGGGCCCGACGTCTCTGCCGAAGTAAAAGCTCATTGTTTGTTTGTCGAGAATGTCGAGGCCACCGCCGCGGACAACTTTTGTCCAGCCATGTTTGGGCCCGACCGGGTCTGTCTGTGGTCCGTCGCGATAGAGTTCGTGCCAGTCCAGACACCATTCCAAAACACCGGTGTGCATGTTCTTGATACCCCAGGGATTTGGCGTCTCATGTGCTGGCGGCGTTTGGCCGGAAGAAAAAGGAGTCTGCATCCCCGCTCGGCAGACGTATTCCCACTCGGCTTCGGTGGGCAGACGGTATCCGCCTATGGCGGACCCCTCTTTGTCACTCAGCCATTTGCAGAAGGCAACGGCATCGTACCAGCTTATTCCCGAAACATAGGGATGGCCATCAAGCTTGGCTTTAAAACCGGGAAAATCAGGCCTGAACTGTTTAAACTGCTCGATAGTAACCTCAGTCTCGGAAATATAAAATGAATTTGTGATTGTAACCTTGTGTCTCGGCGATTCATCATAATTGCCGGATTTGAGGTATTTTCTTGGTATGTGCTCCGGCTTTAAGGCATCGCCGAGTTCTTTTTCGTCAAAGCCCATCGTAAATGTGCCGGGTTCGATGCGGACGAGCTTCATACCGATGGAATTCGTAAAAGGCGTTTCTGCGGCCAAGGCAGAACAAGCCCATCCGCAAAAGAGCATCAAAGCTACTGCTCTCCGTAAGGGGTCCCAAGGACTGTAAAACTTAAATGCGAACATTTCAATCTCCTTCAACTTCAGTGTTGATGGCATTTGCTCCTTAAGGCTGGCTGGGACCTAGGGCCCAAGGCCCGCTCAGGTCATAAGCTACATATTCGACTAATGCTTCCACGCCCGGCCCGGCGCCCACATAGATATAAGGGAAACGCGGTGTTCGGTAGATGAACGGTTTTACGCCGAGGAGCTTGCCGTCGCGGTAGATTTGTGCAACGCGGTCGTCGCGCACAGCTACGCGATACGTGTGCAATTCATCGGTGTTGTCCAGACCTTCGGCAAGCGCGACATATTGACTGAATGGCAGAAAGGCTGAACCCTGAACAAGTCCTTCGTACCAGTAGACACCTGTGTCCGTGATGGTGATGGCATATCGGCTGCCCGCCCCATCATAGAGTTCGAGGTCGACACCCCGCTGGTTCGCTGTGTGTTTGAGCACCTGCGTTTTGATTTCTGCAGTGAATCCCTTTTTTGGGTCGACCGCCCCGAATATATCTGCCTTTTCAGTTCTGAGCCAGAATTGTTGACGGTCGTTGGTGTGGAACTTCAGGAGGCCTTCGGGCAAAAGACTTATGACATCCGATTCTTTGAGGCCGCCGCGGAAATCCCATCCCCACTCATCTTTGCTGGGTAATCCCCCCCGGTAAGATGGGGTCTGCGACTTTGGCTTGTAGATATTGGGCAGATTGTGTCTTATGGGCAACCGAAGCGCCTTAGGCGGCGGTGGTGGCGGCGGTGCTGTGGGTGGCGGCGTCATAAGCCATTTGAGATTGAAGGCATAGTGCTGGCGGCTGCTGAGCAGATGGATGAGTCCGTCGGCACTCTGGCACACAGACAAATATCCTGTGGGTTCGGCGCTGCGTGCGTCCATAGTGATGGGGTCGCCGTCCATAGTCTCGATGTAACGGCTTGGGCCATCGTCGCTGATAAGACGGCGGTACGACCAAGTTTTTCCCTCGTCGAGTGAAACGGCTGCGAACAGTCCCGAGACGGGGCGCAGCTTACCTGAGACGTCTTTTATTGTCATCTCGTGACCGAAGGAGGCGAAAAACAACGGTCCTTGCTTGAGCCGCATTAGTGCAACACGGCGACCGCTGTGGATAGGTTGGAACGGACTAGGACTGTAAGTCCAAGTCTTGCCCATGTCTGACGAGATGCTTATAGGCATCCTGCCATCAATGGCACCGTGCCGGCCGAAGGCCATCAGTCGTCCGTCAGCGAGCTGAACCACCCCGGCGTGAGTGCCACGAATACTACCGCCTGGATCATACCAGCTTCGGCCCTCATCCGGACTAATCTGTATTATCGAGCCGCCTCGGCCGTCCATAGGCAGCACTATTTCTCCACCTTTTGCCCGGAAGACAGATTCGACAACCTTGCCGGTACCTTTGTCGTGGTCAGGTAAAATCAATCGGGCTTTTGACCAGGTGGCGCCGTTATCTTTTGATTTGCGCAAGGCAACCGCGAGACGTCTGTACTTCAGGCCCAGGCCGTTGAAGTGATATAGCGTTCCTTTGCCGTCGTACCACAGGGCGTGTGTATGGTCGTTTCGGTCGGGGCAGTCCCAGAACGGCGAGGCCTGCTCCCACTGTTCGGCGCCACAGCGCAGCCGGCTGGCCGCAATGGCGAGTTCACGGCCCATCTCCTCCATGCAGGTAAACCACGCCGCCAGCAGGTCACCATTGGGACAGTCGGTGACTGCCATAAAGTGATTGTGCTGGTCGAAGAGCGGCCCCTTGGAGCCTTTTGGGATTTTTACAACCAATCGCGGACCCTTGAAATAGGGTTTATGAGGGTCCGGCTCTTTGGTCGGACCAAGAGGGGGTTTCTGCCCGCCGCCCCGTCTTGCGTCGGGAGACGCGGGGGCTGGCTGAACGTTGCGCTGATATTGCTGAGGAGGGGGCTTCGGCAGCGGTTTAGTCTTCGGCATTTCGCCAAGCACCACACGAAACCCAATCATCCATTGCCTGTCATCGGGATGCGAGCCAAGGCGGTTGGCCGAGCGCAGGTAATAGAACTCTGTCGAGTGGCTGCCGCCTCGCGTGACCTTAAAGTCGCCGTCAATCCTGCCGACCGGGTCTGTCTGCGAGGCAGATTCATATGGGCCATACCAGTCGTGGCACCATTCCTCGACATTGCCATGCATATCACACAAGCCCCAAGCGTTTGGAGTAGTCTTGCCCACCTGAAGTGAAATTCCCCTGCTGCTTTTGTGAAATTCATCAGGCAGGATGTCGCCCGTGTGGTAGTACATAGTTGTCCCCGCCCGGCAGGCATATTCCCACTCAGCTTCGGTCGGAAGGCGGTATGGCAGGTTCTCTCTTTCCGAGAGCCACTGGCAGAACCGAACCGCATCGTTCCAGCTTACGAAGACGACCGCCTCATCATCGGTTTTCGAGTAGCCGTTGTGGCCGCGCAACTTCTTGTGGGCAGGGTCGAACTGCTCGTACTGAGCATTGGTGACTTCGTACATCCCCACATAGAAAGGCTTGGAGATTTTGACTGTGTGCGTCGGGTGCTCATCGAAATCTCCATCGGCGAACTGCGTCTTTTGTGTTATGAGTTCTTCCGGAAGACTCTGGTGACCTTGGGCCCAAGGACCAAAACCCATTGCGAAACGACCCGGTTCTACGCGTACGAATTTCATTGAGAGCGAGTTGGTGTAAGTATCTTTGGTGGGCCTGCCTCGACGGGGCTCTCGCCGCGATGCGACCGCGTCGCAGCGGGCCGGCACGGCGGGCAACTCAGCCGCAAACGCCATCGACGCTAACAACCCAAGAGCGACGGTGATAAATAGTGTTTTTCTACGACTCATTTTACTCTTCGTATCAATTAACTGTTCTTCCGGCATCGGTATCAGTGTTAATCAGCGAATTTGCCATCAGTGAAATTCTTTTCGCTTATCAGTTGACCGGCCGGGTCCCAGAGCCTGGCGGTGCCGTTACATTTGAAGTTTCGCCAGGTCGACTCGGCTTTCTTCCGCCGCTGTGAGGCGTCCTGTGGATTGCCCGCCGACCACCACTGTGTCCATTGGCTGGTTCCATCGTCGCGGTGTTCCCACTCCCATTTGACAGTGCCATCCGGAGCCCAGTAAGTCTCCTTACCGGCCTTGCGTCCGAGCTTATAGGTAACCTCATATTGCTTTTGGCTGTTCCTGTAGCGCCATTCTTCCGTGCCGTCTAAGAGGAACCTTCCATTATCTGCTACGCCGCCGCTCCAGGTGGCTCTGGTGCCATTGGCATATCTCTTCTCGAACTTTTTAAGTTTTGAGATTCTCGTTGCGGACGGCTGCATCAGTTCAGCGGAGGACATATCCTCGTACTTGCTACGCTTAGCAAGAATCCAGGCTTCGTTAAAGACAAGGTGCAGACACGGCCGGTTCATAGTAGTAATCAGATGAATAAGACCGTTGGGCGCCTGGCGTGCCGCCGAGTATCCTATAGTGTCGGCACCGCCGTGGCGACGCCTGCTCTCATGGGGTTGGGTGCCAATCAGCTTCTTAATGTGCCACGTCTTGCCTTCGTCCTCGGACAACGCAACGTATGAGCCCCTTTCGGTAGCGCCTTCGGGCTGGTCTCCGCTAATGTGTTGGAAGTCACCCGCAAAAAAGAGACGACCACTCTGCAGTCTCACGATGCTTGGCCTCTGGTTTGAGCCCTGCGCAGCAAATGGGGTCCTGGTGACGTCCCAGGTCTTGCCGCCGTCATGTGATATCGACTTGGGCATGAAACCATCGATATTCGTATTCTTACCGCCCATTCCGAGAATGGTCAGCCCGTCTTCGAGCAGCGCGAAGGTAGTGTGTCTTCCGCCCGTTCTTCCGCCCGTATCATACCATGTCCTGCCCTGGTCTTTGCTCGCCCCGACCCGTCGCAGACCTTGGGCCCAAGGACGGGCGGGGCTCGCCCAGAGAACACTTCGGCCGCCTGAGCCATCGCTGCTGACGTAGATGGCGCCGTTCTTGTCACGCAGTATCGTGTTAATCGGCTGTCTCGAGTGCGGGCCTATCTTGCCCACGAATCTGGGGAACTGAACCTGTGACCAGCTCGCCCCGCTGTCTTGCGAGGACATCCACTGGAATGGGAAGCCGCCTTCGAGCTTGGGATTGCCCCAGAAGAAATTCATCGTATCGCCGTCGGTCCAGAGCAGCGGGCAGTGATCATTGACCGCCGCAAAATCGAAAAGCCTGTCCGGCATATCCCACTGGTCGGTCCCGAATCTAAGACGCGCTGCGATTAGTGAAACGCCCGGCTCGTACTCACGATACGAGGTGTAAATGACCATCATCACATCCCCATTGGGACATACTTCCAGTCCGGGGCTGTGATTATGGCGCCTAAATGACGGATGCATGCCAACGGCATCTATCTCTTCGTTCTTGCTGTTCTCCAATGGGGTTGGAAGCAAATAGCGTTTTCTAAAGTAGGGCTTGTCCTTTGGCGGAGAAATTTTTGTCAGACCGGCGTTTTTCTTAATACCCTGTTTTGCATACGATGCCCGCTCAAGCCAGGGCCTGGTTGTGGGCATCGGCGCCTGGACGACGCGGAAGCCAATAAGGTGAGCGCCCGGCCTTGGGTCTTTGTCGTTTTTGGAAGGATGTTCGTAGGGTCCGAAACTCGGTGCTATCGAGGCGCGACAAGACGAAGCGTTGAATGTCTTTCTCTGCGCATCGCGGCTTCCATCGTCCAGGGCTCCTCCACGGACAACTTTGGCCATGCCTGATACCGGTCCGACCGGGTCGACATGGTCCTCGGCGGGATACTCGCCGTACCAGTCGAAGCACCATTCCCGCACGCCGGTGTGCATGTTCCTGAGGCCCCAGGGGTTGGCTGTTTCCGGGGCGGGCGCCTCTTTACCGGCCGAGAATAAGGTGGTAGTCCCGGCCCGACAGGCGTACTCCCACTCGGCCTCAGTAGGCAGACGGTAGGGCATACGCTCCTTATTGCTCAGCCATTTGCAGAATTGCACGGCATCATACCAACTCAGTCCTGCGGCGTAAGGAGCAGCTCCTGCTGTAGGTTGGAAGTCAGGTCGGAATTGTTGAAACTGCTCGACGGTGACCTCCGTCTCGGACATATAGAAAGGCTTACCGATGGTGACTTTATGTATTGGCCTTTCGTCCCAGTGGTCCCGTGGCAGATCGCTGCCCATCTGGAACGTGCCGGTTTCGATGCGAATCAGTTTCATGCCGCTGGAGTTGGTGTAGGAATTGCCAGTCTCCCAGGCTGCACATGCGACCTTGGGCCCAAGGACCGATACGCATACCAGCAACACCAACAAAGCTGACGCTCGATAATTCATTTTCATCCCCTATGTTAAACGCCGGACTGCTCTTTGGAATACGTAAGGTGATAATAGAAAATAACTTATGCCCATTGCCCTTTAACTATCTGGTCTGCGTTTCCAAGAACAGTCCTGTTCCCAGTTACCTGACGCATAAACCCTGGTTTTTATGCAAGAACCTGCACAGGCATTGTGAGCAATGCCTTCGTCATCCTTGGCTCTGGTTACCGAATAATCAGGTTTACCCTTCTCCCAAGCACATCAGAGCAGGGGCGGTATGCTATGTTAACTTGGTGTTGCTGTCAAGTGGTCAATGGCAAAAAAGGTCTAAGCATTCAAGCCATTAGGCTTTCTGCACAGACCGTATTGTTCAGTTAATCGTAAGCCCGCAAGCGAGCAGCATAGCTTCGTGAGCGACTAGGTCATGTGTTGGTGTATAATCGGATTCTGTTTCGCCGCGAATGATGCGAGCAAATTCGATAAGCTGGTCGTCGTAGCGGCCGGCCATTGGCGGCAGTTTAACCTCCTGGTAGCCCTTCTTGTATTTGCCGCGCCTCGACGGCCTCGAAAGGGCCAGTAACAGCCGAGGAGGCTCCAGCGGGCGGATATCCACGGTGCCCTGGTCGCCACAAACAACAAATTGACGCCTCTTGCCGCCTTCAACTTCGACCACGCTGCTGCGAATAGTAGCCGTAGCTTTCGGATACTCGAATACTGCCAACTGGTTGTCCTTGAGGTTATCCTGCTCTGGCCGAGTATGCCTTACGTACGCAGCAATCTTCTCCGGCTTACCCAACACCGTAACCAGCGCATCAATCAGGTGACAGCCGAGGTTCTCCATAGTCCCGCCCGTGTATTCCAGCCACGATTTACGGCTGGAGACGCTTATCTTCTTGCTTATAACACCGTGCACTTCAAAGATGTCACCGAGCCAGCCCTCACGCACTGCTTTGAAACAAAACTGAAACGCCGGATTATATCGAAACATGTAACCTAACTGCACGGCGAGTTTCCGCCTGGCCGCTTCACTCAGCAACTTTTCAAAAGCCGATAGTGACTCGCCCGGAGGCTTGTCCAAATGAAGATGCATCCCCGCCTCAAGGCATCGCGTCGCCGCCGGCACCAGATTGCGCAGCGCCGTCTCCACCGCCACCGCCTTCAGCCCTTTTGTGTTCAGCAGTTGTTCTTCGCTCATCCACTCCACGCCTTTGTACGTAGGGCGGTTTTGTACGGCTCTACGACGTTCGGGGTCGGACTCGACAATACCAACGACTTCGTACAGGTCTCTCAGTTTCCTCAGCGTTTCCATTTTGCCTCTGGCGTGGGGGTGGGCAGTACCGACCTGGCCGATTTTGATTCTTTTGTAAGGACTGGCGGCACGGGCTATGTTGGATTTCAAGAGCACAGGCGATACAGCAAGCCCGAGCACACCCGAACCGGCGATTTCGCAGCTTTCGGCTAAGAATCGACGGCGTGAAATCTTATCGTTTTTTGAAGACATTTGGCTGCTCCTTTGAGGCTCGCCCCGACCCGTCGCAGACGGGCGGGGCACGCCCAAGAGTAAACGAACCTCACGAACCTGAGATTAAGCTGTTTCTATGGCTAATCTGGACTCTATTGCCACACGGCGTAACCGCTTAGCCTGCTACCATCTTTCGAACGCTGCCAAGGTGGGCCTGAATTGATGAAGTGCCTATGCTTTCAAACCCAGCTCTTCAACGTATCGGCGAATTGTCTTACGGTCTTGGGCCTCGAAAGGTTGAAACGGCTCACCCAGGGCGTCGCTGCAAATTCCCATGCACGAGAGCGCACACTTTAGTCCCCGCAGGTAGCTGGAGTAGGCGCCAACACAGTAAATCTTGCCGCTAATCGCCATCACCTTTTCGTGCAGAGAATTTATCTTTGGCAGGTCTTTTGCCACCGCTGCATTGTACAGGTCAACGTACAACTGCGGTTTCATATTGGCCCCGCCATTTACGCCGCCGTGTCCGCCGAGCAGAACTGTTTCGGCCAGCAGCTCTTCCGGGCCGACGAGTAGTGTGAATTCAGGCTTATCCTTCAGCAGCATCTGCACTTGGTGGAAATAGAACATATTTGCTGAACTGTCCTTTAGTCCCACAACACCGGGGATGTCAGCGGCGGCCCGCACCGTCTTCGGCTCAAAAACCAGCTTCGTGTGGCTCGGCATATTATAAAGAAAGACCGGAAGAGGCAGTTCCGGAGCCAGGTGTGCCAGGTAATTAAGAATCTCCGGCTGTGCCGCAGGAAAATAGGACGGGTGCGCCAGTACCAGCCCTTGCGCGCCGGCTTCTTTGGCTTTGCAGGCCACGCTGACCGACTCAGCAAACGCTGTATCGGTGATACCGACCAATACCGGTACGCGTCCGGCCACATGTGCACAGGTCCGCTCGATTACTTCCTGCCGCAGGCGGTAGCTAAGACTCGGCCCTTCACCGGTGGTACCTAAGATAAACAGGGCGTTTACACCGCCGGCAAGAATATGCTCGATTAGCCGCTCAAGGCCTTCGGCATCTAAAGTATCCCAGCCTGAGAGTGGTGTTATCATCGGCACTACAATACCACGCAGTGGGGCGGGTAATACGTTCGATTTCGATGAATCTGATTTCATTTTTACTGGTTCTCCTTTCTGTGTTCGTAGTTATGAGTTCGCCCGCTGCGACGCATCGCGGCGAGTAGTTCATAGATTATGAATCCGCCTTTGGCGGAAACAATGAACTATGAACTAAAAACTGGTCTATTGCTGATTTCTTCGCACAAATCAATAAGCGCCTGGACGCGTTCGTCCGGCGTGCCGGCCTCGATGTCTGCTGCAACAATATCGCAGGGGCCATAGTCGCGAGCGATTTTTTCCATATCCCCACGTATTTCTTCCCATGGTTTATTCGCAAGGTCCATTGGCGTATACATAATAGCACGTCTGGCGTTGGGAACCATCTGCCGCGCACGAGCTAAGTCAGAATTCATACCCATGTCAATATAACCAAGGTTCTGAATCCTGGAATAGTCTTCAATGTAAGGGTCAGCATTCCAGGCGCAGTTGTGGATGGCGATACAGCCGAACTCCTTCTCAAAACGCTCATCAAAAGGCAGAAAAAGCTCGCGGTATTGTTCGGGGGAAATCATATTGACCAGACAGTTGCTGACGGTCATAAAGTTGATGTCGACACCGCTTCTCTTTTGCCGCTCATGCAGCCACTTAATCGCCTCGCTCATTGTGCTGTAGATGCACTCGAAAAGATGACGACATCTGTCCGGCGCATCCATAATGTCAAAGAAGATTTTTTCGCCGCGAAGACGCTGTGCGTTATTAAGGATGCCCTGCCAGTTTAGGAAGCCGTGAATTTCGCCTTCGGACTGCTCAATCCAGTCGACCTGCCGCACAATGTCGGCGAATACAGGATTTGTGTCGAGGTCGGGCGGTTCCAGATTTTCTGTCTCCTCATCGCTTAGGTACTTGTGCTCGCAGTTTGGCCAGTTGTCTTCGGCGTATATTGCGGGCACGCCATAAATCATTGCCACTACGTTGCCTCCGTAGACACCGGTCAGCAAATCCAGAGGCTTGTCCGGTTTATCGATACCGCCTATCTTTGAGCCGGGGAATCGCCGTCTCAATTCATCACGCATAGCAAGGACTGTTTGGCGTCTATACGTGGGGTCGGTATGCCATTTCTCTCCGAAGTCGATGCCGAGAGCGGTCCGGAACCACTTTGGCGTAAAGCCAATCTCCGGGCGCATAAAAGGTTCCTGTCCTGTTGCCGGCCGGCGTCTCGCCGGCGCCGCCGGGGCAATGTAACTTATTTGTTGGCAAACACTTGTTGGCACCTGCACTGCTCCTAAAACTTGGGTTTTCCTAATATACTTACTGCCCCCCTTCCGCCGTTAAGAGGCGTCCCGCGGATTGTCCCTCAGGGACAGGGGGGAGCACAGTGCCGAGCATCATACCTGAAACCACCGACCACTTCAAGGCTGCGATCAGATTTTTTGTTGCCCCGCCCCGCTCCTCGGTGAGGGGCGAGGCCCGCGTTCAATTGGGCTGACCCCGTTAGAGCCTTTTCCTTTCCGGTCTCTAACAGGGTTCTGGTCTCTAACGGGGCTGAGTGGGTCCTGTCAGGTCGTAGCTGATATGGCTTACCAACGCCTCAGTTTCGTCGCTAGCAACACCCCACTGGATGAACGAGCCTCGGGCCGGCTCTCTCCACCCGATTTGCAGGTCTGCCTTCTCAACGCCGAGCAGCGTCCCATCCCGATAAATCTGCACCGCCGTATCATCCCGAATTGCAAGCCGGTAAGTATGCATTTGGCTGCGGTTATCGTATCCTCTGGCGATTTCAACAAACTCATTGTCATACCAGTAATAGACGCCGGTTTCTGTGATTGAGATAAAATAGTGATTGACCGTTAATGTACCGCCTCTCACAAAAACCTCAAATTCAAAGCCTTGCTCTTTCCCATTGCTACGGGTTACCTGGACGGCAACCTCTGCTGTCAAACCTTTGTGAGGGTCTGCTTGACTCAACCCATTGCTTCTTTCGTTTGACCAATAGGCCCCGAGCTTGCCCTTGCCACCTATTCTTAACATACCGTTACTTCGTGAGCTTACTACGTTCTTTTCTTCGATGACAAAATGCCATGGCGGCTTAGCTTTGCTGGGCAGCTTCTTTGCATCGTAGACCTTGGGCCCAAGGACCTGCGGTAGTTGCTTGCGAACTGGTAAGTAGCGTCGCATCAGCGATTTTGGTGCAGCCGGTGGCCCCGCTTCCAGCCAGGCTAAGTTGAAGGCGTAGTGATTGACGCTCGAAATCAAATGAATCACATTGTCCAGACCCTGACAAACCGAAAGATAACCCAAAGGCTCCGAGTTGGTCGCATTCATGAGCACGGGAGCATTATCAATCGTGTCAACCGGATGGTCGGGCTTACAATCGCTGATGACCCGCCGCACAGGCCAGCTCTTACCCCCGTCATAAGACAACGCTCCAAATAAGCTGGCAACGTGGCGAGGCGGTCTTGTGCCATCTGGAGTTGGCTCAAAGTTGTGGATATCCTTGGCAAATGAAGCGAAGAAAAGAGGTCCTTCCTTCAGCCGAATTAGGGCCGCCCGCTGGCCGCCGGTAATTGGCGGGAATGGGCTTGCGCTGGCCTCCCAACTTTTGCCCATATCGGTGGAAATGCTTTTGGGCATCCATCCATCGATGTTCTGATTCCGGCCCAGTGCCATCAATCGGCCGTCACTGAGTTCGACGATACCGGCGTGGATACCGTTTATCTTTCCACCGGGGTCGGTCCAGGTTTGGCCGTTATCACGACTGACCCAGACCGTCGAGCCGTGTTCGGCATCGGCGCCGAACACAATGGCCCCATCGCGCGTGCGAAATGCCGGTTCACCGACCATCTGCCGGAAGCCGTGTTCGGGGGCTATCAGTCGAGCTTTGGACCAGGTGACGCCGTTGTCTTTTGATGTGCGCATAATGATGGCCAGCGGTTCCCACTTTCCCGCTACCGAAAGACCGTTGAAATGGTAAATCGTATCCTTACCGTCAAACCACAGAGCCGGGCAGTGGTCGTTTCGGTCGGGCGTGTCCCAGAACAGCGAAGCGGGTTCCCATTGCTCTCGGCCAAAACGTAGTCTGCTGGCGGCAACTGCCAGTTCCCGTCCTCTTTCCTCAACGCAGGTATACCAGATTGCCAACAGGTCTCCATTCGGGCATTCAACGATTGCAGGGTCGTGGTTGTGATGGTAAAACAGCGGACCACTGGAGCCTTGCGGAATCTTAACGTATCGGCGAGGGCCTTTGAAGTAAGGCTTGTCAGGGTCCGGGCCCCTGGTGACGTTCCGGGGTATTCTTTGTTTGACTTTGCGTTGATACCGCTGGGGCGGCGGCACCGGTAATGGCTTTGTCTTGGGCAGCTCGCCCATTGCAACGCGGAAGCCAATCAGCCAATGTTTATTCTCCGGCAGTGTACCCATTCGGTTGGCCGAACGCAGATAGTATAGATTGGTTCCATGGCTGCCGCCGCGAGTGACCCTGAAATCACCATCAAGCCGGCCGACCGGGTTGGTCTGCTCAGCCTTCTCGTAGGGGCCGTACCAGTCGCAGCACCACTCTTCAACATTGCCGTGCATATCATATAGCCCCCAGGGGTTTGGCCGCGTCTGGCCCACGGTCAGCGGGACTATGTCATTCTGATCTTGGAACGAAGTACGCCGCGCGTTTTTGTGAAACTCCTCGGGCAGACTGAAACCTGTCCAGAAAGGAGTCATTGTCCCTGCTCGGCAGGCGTATTCCCACTCGGCCTCGGTCGGCAGACGGTAGGGCACACCTTCTTTTTTTGAGAGCCAGTCACAGAAGGCCTTGGCCTCGTGCCAACTGATGAATACAACGGCCTCATCATCCTCCTTAGAGAACCCGTTTTTCCCCCGTAGTTGCCGGTGAGATAGGTCGAACTGCTCGTACTGCGCGTTGGTCACTTCACAGGCGGCCATGTAAAACGGCTTACTGATATTCACCCGGTGCGCCGGCTTTTCGTCGAAATCGGCGTTGCGGACATGTTCCACAATGATTGCGAACCTGCACGGGTCTCCGTTCGGGAATTTCTGAACTAACTCGGCTCTTTGAGGGTAACTCAAGTTTTTGGTCAGCTCATTCGGCAGTGGCGTCGCGCTTTCGCCCATCACGAAGCTGCCGGCCCCGGCCCGTGATACACGGGCGGGGCCAGGCTCGATGAGCACCATCTTCATCCCAAGCGAATTAGTGAAAGTTCTTCTTGTTTTGCCGCCCTGCGCGAACGCGGCAGACGACGTCCTTGACTCCGCCAGTGGCGGATTGTCTGCGCCCCCGGTAAGATGGGGTCTGCGACATCCGGAAGTTACGCAGGCAAACAACACGCTTACTACAATACCCGTGGCATAAAATAATTGTCTTTTCATAACGGCACTCCAATCCCCCTTGTGACCTTGGGCCCAAGGTCCCTTAGTTCCCTGGAATGTCACTGCTAATAAAAGCTTGCCCCCTTATTCCCTTTGTGCTGGCGTGGGCTTCTTTAGCCACGCCAGATTGAAAGCATAATGATTCCAGCTACTAATCAGGTGAATGACACCGTCTGGCGCCTGGGTGCCGGCCATGTAGCCTTTCGGCTCGGCTGTTGTCGGGCTCATGGTGAAATCATCTCCATTTGTCGTTTGAGCTTCGTGAGCGGGACCGTCATCAGTTATCAAACGCCGTACCGGCCAAGTTTGGCCTTCATCAAAACTAAGCGCGCCAAACAGCCCGTTGACCTGACGGAACTGCCCCGCGGCGTCGGTGATAATCATATCATCGGCAAATGAGGCAAAGAACAGCGAACCCTCTTTAAGCCGCAGCAGCACGAGTCGCTGCCCGCCACCAATGGAATTGAAACGGCTGGCTGAGTACGTCCAGTTATTGCCCATATCGGTGGAAATGCTTTTGGGCATTTTACCATCGATACTGTCTCCTCGCCCAAAGGCCAACAGACTGCCGTCATTGAGTTGAGCACACCCGGTGTGTATGCCGGCAATCCATGCGCCGCTCTTACCTGCCTTAAACTCAGGCTTCGGTTTACCTTCGCCCGGGTCGACCCAGGTATTGCCGCCGTCACGGCTAACATGGATTGCGGAACCACCGCTGCCCCCGGGCACCGCGTCACAGGTCACAATTATGTAACTTTCCCTTGTGATGAACGGACCGGCTATAACCTGGTGGCGATAGTCATGCACGGGGTGAATTATGCGGGACTTCGACCAGCTCGCGCCATTATTGCTGCTCTTTCGCATTAGCAGCGCAAGGTTTTCCCACGTCCCGTGGGTACTTAACCCGTTGAAGTGATAGATTGTGTCGTTCCTTCGGTCCTTCGCCGGTAAGAGGCGTCCCGCGGAGGCCTCAAAGTTCCACAGCAGGCTGCTGCCGTGGTCGTTTCGGTCCGGCGCATCCCAGAAGGGTGATGCCGGCTCCCACTCTTTGCGCCGTAAGGCGTCCTGCGGACTGCCATGTCGCAGCCGGGATGCAGCCACCATTAGGTTCCTGCCCTTCTCGCTCGTCGTCGAATACCATATCGCCAGGAGGTCACCGTTGGGACAAGCCGTAATCGCAGGTTGATGATTATGTCGGGACCAGAGCGGCCCTTTGGAGCCCTCCGGAATCTTGACGTAATTTCGCGGCCCTTCAAAATACGGCTTCTCAGAGTCGGGGCCATCGGACCAATCATGAGGCTTCTGCTTAACATTCTGTGCCCACAAAGCGGACGTTTTAACCGCCTCGGGGCAGGGTGGTGGCGGCATCTGGCCGATTACTACCCGAAATCCAATCAGCCAGTGTTTGTCCTCCGGTAGCGTTCCCATTCGGTTAGCGCTTCTTAGATAGCTTACCTTTGTGTTATAACTGCCGCCGCGTGTCACCTTGAAGTCACCGTCGATGGGCCCGTCAGGATCCGTTTGCTCGGCTGCCGTGTACGGACCATACCAATCGTAGCACCACTCTTCTACGTTGCCGTGCATATCATATAGCCCCCATTTGTTGGCAGGTGTCATACCGACCGTGAGGTCAACCGGGCTTGGAAATGCCTCTCTCTCCTGATGCTTGTGATATATCTCCGGCAATTCGTCGCCGGTATAATATTTGGTGGCTGTTCCGCCGCGAGGCGTCCTGCGGACGGCCCGACAGGCGTATTCCCACTCGGCCTCGGTCGGCAGCCGATAAGGCAGGTTTTCTTTTGCCGAGAGCCACTCGCAGAGCTTCACCGCATCATACCAACTGACATATATTACCGCTTGGTCGGGTTCTTTTGACAAATCGTATTTTCCGCGCATAGACTTATGTGAGAGGTCGAACTTCTCGTACTGGGCGTTGGTAACCTCGGTTACGGCCATATAGAACGACTTCGTAATGTTTACCTTGTGGACAGGCCTCTCGTCAAAGTCGCCGCCTTCAGGACTACCCATCATAAAGCTGCCCGACTCAATACGAACAAACTTCATACCGATGGAGTTTGTATATTCCTTTCCTCTTGGCAACTGGTCCCTAAGGGACCGAGCTGCTCGCGCGGTTCTTGGCGACTGTATACTTATGACAGAACAGATAAGAAATATTACCAACAATGTCCGTTTCATTTTTACATCCCTTTCTTAAATATTTTGACCAAACTTTTTCCTGCCCGCCGCCCCGCTTCGCGGGAACCGCGGTGGGCAGGTCAGTACTGTTAGAGACCTCCCGGCAAGGCAAAGGCTCTACCGCCCCCCTGCTTTCTTGCGAAAGCAGAAGGGGGGACGGGGTCAGCCGGTGAAATACATATAAGCCATCACAATGATGGCAAGTAAAATAATCGAGAAGATAACGTCGGTTTTCGTCCAGCTGGACCGCGACTTTTCCCGGTCGTCCGCGGTCGTTGTTCCATACGTCAGGCCGTTTATTTTCTCGTAGGACGGAGGTTCCGTAAGATAGCTGACCACTATCATCACAACCACACATACGATGAAGATGAGCAGACTGTAGTACTGAAAGAAGATATTATTCATGACCCAGAAAAAGGACCCTTCTGCATAGTTGAAATCACGGATTAGTTTAACAGGTGTGTCGACAGCCAGACGGAACATGCCCAGGAGAAATCCGACAATCAATGCCGCCAGGCAGCCTTTGTGGTTAAGTCGTTTCATGAAGACGCCGAAGAAGAAGACCACAAAAATCGGCGGAGCAAGGTACGCCTGTACACCCTGCAGGTAATCATATAAACCTTTGCCACCGCGGATGACGGGTATCCACAACAGACCAATCAATACCATAACAGCGGTTGCGACCCGGCCGATCCATACGAGCTTATGCTGGCTGGCCTGCGGACGCAGCTTGGAGTAGAAGTCCATCGTGAACAGTGTGCTGGAGGCATTAAAGACGCTGGAGAGCGAACTCATCAGCGCCGCCAGCAGCCCGGCCACCACGATCCCCCGCACGCCAACCGGCAGAACTGTCACTACCAACATCGGGAAAGCCGTTTGAGCCTTGTCGCGGATTATCGCCCCATCCTGACCTATCAAGGCCTGCTGAATCGTCTCTATTTTGCCGCTCGCAGCCAGGGCAAAGCAAATCATACCGGGGATGATAAAGATAAATACCGGCAGCAGCTTAAGAAATGACGCACAAATCGAGCCGCGCCGGGCCGCACGTTCGTTCGGTGCTCCGAGGGCACGCTGAACAATGTATTGGTCCGTGCACCAGTACCACAACCCGATAATTGGTGCGCAAAAAAGCATTCCCAGCCAGGGATAGTTATCGTTGAAGTACCAGGCCATACGGCCCGATTCCCTGACCGGTGCCCAGGTGCCGTCGATACCACTTGGCACCAACGGCTTCCAGAGATTGAACATATCTGAGCCGCAAATTGTCCGCAATTCGCCCCAGCCGCCCAGGGCCTGAAGGCCGAAGATGGTCACTAAGACCGAGCCGAACACCAGAATAATCGTTTGCACGGTGTCGGTGTAGACGACAGCCCGCAGGCCACCGAGAATGGTGTAAATCCCGGTCAGCACAATCACGAGGATGGAACCTATCCAGAAACTATCCAGCCCCATGAAGGTGATATCCGGCAGCAGGACACTGAATACGATGCCTCCGGCAAAGATGCCCACCGCGATTTTTGTCAGCACATAGGCCACGAGAGAAATGATGGACAATACCCAGCGTGCGGTAGGCGAGAAGCGTCTTTCCAGAAACTCGGGCATAGTAAAGACCCTTGAACGGGCATAGAAAGGAACCATAATCCAGCCTAAGACCAGCAGACACCAGGCATGGAGCTCATAGTGAGCCATTGCCACGCCGTCGGTAGCCCCCGAACCGGCCAGGCCGACCAGATGCTCGGAGCCGATGTTAGAGGCAAAAATGGACGCGCCTACGATGAACCAGCCGAGGTTGCGGCCCGCAAGGAAGTAATCAGCAGCCGTGTCTTTGCTTTTTCGGATCACCCACCAGGCAATGCCCAGCAGGATGGCAAAGTACGTGCCTATGACTATCCAATCCCAGGTCACAAGTGCCGTCTGGCCAAGAACTTGAAATGTTGCCACAAAACATCCTTTCAGATTTGGTTTCAGATTGTTTGGGGCTAATAATCGACTATATAAATTTAAGTCTTTTCAAACTCACTGAAGTCTTTCGTTAGACCAAGCCCTAAGTGCGGGAATTCTACCTGTTCGGACGTGGTGTTGCAATATGTTTTGCTCAAACCGGCCGATTTTTGGCGTCACGGCCTTTATTGGCAAAAATCACTGAGATTGGATACTTGAAACTTGCGGCAAAGGGGCTTATTATCGTTGCAATTTGGAAACCCCATTTTGCAGTCTATCGCAGAACGTGAACCGTAGGCTTAATTGATAGGAGGACAAAGAATGGCATATGCAATTGGTTTGGATTTCGGGACTAACTCTGTGAGGTGTCTGATAGTTGATGCTGCCAACGGCAATGAGCTTGGCAGTTACGTGCACGAGTACAAAACCGGCGAGGCTGGCCCGCCGTGCCGGCCCGCTGCGACGCGGTCGCATCGCGGCGAGAGCCACGTCGAGGCAGGCCCGCCGTGCCAGCCCGCTGCGACGCGGTCGCATCGCGGCGAGAGCCACGTCGAGGCAGGCATCATTCTTGATTCAGCCGACCACAATCTGGCGAGGCAAAATCCCGCTGATTACCTTGAAGGTATGGAAGTCAGCGTCAAGGAAGCAATGCGCGAAGCGCAGAAGGCTGACAAGAGCTTCGATGCAAGTGAGATTATAGGCATTGGTGTTGACACGACTGGCTCGACGCCTATTCCGGTGGATAAGAACGGGACGCCGCTGAGTATGTCAGATGAGTTCAAGGATAACCCGAATGCCTGCGCCTGGCTGTGGAAAGACCATACCGGTTACGCTGAAGCGGCCGAGATTACCAAGTTGGCGGCAAAGGAACATCCGGAGTATCTGGCAAAGTGCGGTGGGACATATTCGTCGGAATGGTTCTTCAGCAAGATTCTTCATTGCCTGCGGGCTGACACCAAGGTTTTTGATGCGGCCTATAGTTGGGTTGAATGCTCGGATTATATCCCCGGAGTCCTTACGGGGACACAAAGGCCGGATGTTGTCAAACGCAGCCGATGTGCCGCCGGCCACAAAGCTATGTTTTCCAATCAATGGGGCGGGCTGCCGGCGAAAGATTTTCTTGCGAAGTTAGACCCTAAACTTGGCGACCTTTACGACCGGCTGTACAAAGAGACTTATACCGTGGACGTGGCGGCAGGAAATCTTACAGAAGAATGGGCGAAGAAACTGGGCTTGCCTGCCGGTATTCCAGTGGCGGTGGGGGCTTTTGATGCCCATTTGGGCGCTGTCGGTTCGGGGATTGCACCGGGTAAGCTGGTGAAAATAATCGGCACAAGTACCTGTGATATGCTCGTGTCGGAAGCGACGGAGGGTTTTCCTGATATTCCCGGGATATGCGGTATAGTTGACGGCTCGATTGTGCCCGGTTTCTTTGGTCTGGAAGCGGGACAGTCGGCGGTGGGCGACATTTTCAACTGGTTTGTGAATTATATCCAGCCGGGCGGCGAATCGGCGGGGACTCACGAAGCTCTTACCGAAAAGGCGGCAAAGTTGAAACCGGGTCAGTCCGGCTTGTTGGCGCTCGACTGGAACAATGGCAATAGAACAATACTTGTCGACCAGAGATTAACGGGCCTATTGGTAGGCCAGACGCTGCATACAAAGCCGGAGGAGATTTACCGGGCCCTGATTGAGGCAACGGCGTTTGGGGCCCTTACGATTATCAACAGGTTCGAGGAATACGGAGTTGAGGTCAAAGAAGTAATCAATTGCGGCGGTATAGCTGAGAAGAATCCTTTGCTTATGCAGATTTATGCTGACGTGACCGGCAGGGAGATGAAGATATCACGTTCCGCTCAGACTTGTGCGTTGGGTTCAACGATAGCGGGCGCGGTCGTTGCGGGTAAAAAGAAAGGTGGCTATGAGAATGTGCCGGGAGCCCAGGCTGCCATGTGCGGAATAAAAAAGACGACTTTCAAGCCGATACCAGAGAACCAAAAGGTTTATCAAGAGCTTTATTCACTTTACAAACAGCTTCACGATGCCTTTGGTCTGGAGAGCCACTCGCCCACGCCCCTGCTGCAGGAGCGGGGCGAGGGCAAAATGACGAACGTGATGAAGGACCTGCTGGATATAAAAGACAGAACGAATCGTTAGAGCAAGCTAACGTAAGACTGACGCCTTGAGTATAAATCATACTGTGAGAGGGATTATGAATTCGCGTGAACGCGTGGCTAAGGTTTTGAACCACGAAGAGGCCGACCGTGTTCCCATTGAATTTGGGGCGACGATGACATCCGGGATTATGGCCTCTGCGCTATATAGAATAAAAAAGCATTACGGCATTCTTGAAAAAGGCGAGAGAATTAAAATTACCGAGCCGTATCAAATGCTGGGGGAGATTGACGAAAGAGTTCGCGATTTGCTGGGAATCGATGTGGCAGGAATCTTTCCGCTAAAAAATATGTTCGGCTTCAGGAATGAAAACTGGAAGGAATGGACGCTCTTTGACGGGACGCCCATTTTGGTTCCTGAAAAGTTTAATACCGAGCCGGATGAGAATGGCAATATTCCGATGTACGCCGAGGGTGACAAGAGCTATCCTCCGGCTGCCGTAATGCCAAAAGGCGGGTTCTATTTCGACTCGATTATTCGCCAAAAACCTATTAGCGAGGACAAGCTCGATCCGGAGGATAATGCGGAAGAATTTGCCCCTGTTTCAGCAGAAGACCTTGAGCACTTCCGTACAAAAGTCACCGAGGCCTATGAGAACACAGAATGTGCAATTGCCATTACCGTTCCCGGCGCTGGTTTCGGAGACATCGCACTTGTGCCAGCACCTTTCCTCAAAGACCCTAAGGGGATTCGGGATGTCGCAGAATGGTATATGTCGATAGCGCTAAGGCCGGACTATATAAAGAAGATTTTTGAGATTCAGTCTGAAATTGCAATTGAAAACCTCAGTGCTATATACAAGGCTGTAGGTGACAAAGTTCAGGTTGCTTTTATTTCCGGTACGGATTTCGGCTCGCAAAACGGGCCTATGATATCCGAGGCAACTTACCGTGAAATGTTTTTCCCCTTCCAAAAGAAGTTGAATGATTGGGTGCATAAGAATACTTCGTGGAAGACATTTATTCATACGTGCGGGTCGATTGAGCCGCTAATGGAAGGTTTCGTTGAAGCAGGATTCGACATTCTTAATCCTGTACAATGCTCGGCTGAGAATATGGAAGCTTCTACGCTCAAAGCAAAGTATGGAGATAAGATTGTATTCTGGGGCGGAGGGGTCGATACGCAGAAAACGCTGCCATTCGGGACACCTCAGGAAGTCGTAATGGAGGTGACCGAGCGTACGCAGACGTTTAAGAAAAACGGAGGCTTTGTTTTCAACACAATCCATAACCTGCAGGCGGGCGTTCCAATCGAGAACATTGTGGCTATGGTCGAGGCTTACAGAGAAAATTGTGTTTACTAATTGCTGAAAACCGTGAGAATCCCAACGGCAGATTAACGCAGCCGAGTTAGCAAAGGAGTCGCAACCAGATGAATATGACGGTTATACTGGTGGTGGGGATATATTTTTTAGTCTCGCTGAGTATAGGCTTTTGGGTTGCTCGCAAGGAAAAAAACAGGACTGATGAGTATTTTCTGGCTGGGCGAAAGCTGCCGTGGTACGCGGTTGCAATGTCGATGACCGGCTCCAACATCGGGACCGAGCACTTCATCGGAATGGTCGGGACTGCTTATGTCTGTGGGATGGCGCCGGCAATGTATGAGTGGGGCAATTTTCTTCCTTACTCAATGCTTGTCTGGATTTTTCTCCCTTATTTTTTCCGCAAGAAGCTTTACACGGTGCCTGAGTTTCTCGAGCGGCGGTATTCGGTGTCGACACGTGGGGTATTCGCGACTCTGTCGATGTTTCATATGGTTTTGTCGGTGCTTGCGCCTGCACTTTATGCCGGGGGGCGGATTGTTTATGAAATGGCGCTGCAGCAACAAATCACGTCTTTCAACTGGGGCTTTATGGGCTGTGTACTGCTCATTTCGGGCATCACGGCGGCCTACTGCATCTACGGGGGACTGTTGTCGGTGGTGTGGACAGATGTATTGCAGGTTGCGATCTTAGTAATCGGGGGATTGGTGCTGGTTATCATTGGTATTGACAAGGTTGGGGGACTGAGCGAAGTTGTTGAGAAGAATCTCGCAGCAGGTACCGGGCGTCTGAGGCTGGTTCATGGGGTTTCTCATCCGGTATCGCCCTGGCCCGGCGCAGCGATGTTTTGGCTGACCACGTCACTGGCGTATGTGGGGACAAATCAGTTCTATATTCAGCGGTGTCTCGGCGCCAAGAGCGAGTGGGATGCGAAGATGGGTGTTATCGGGTGCGCATTTATTAAATTTTTCCTGCCTTTTATTATTGTGTTTCCCGGGCTGGTGGCCTTTGCGATGTTCGGTCGCGGGCTGGCTGAAGATGCCGTGTATGTGAAAATGATAAACGAACTGCTGCCGCCGTTTGGACGAGGGATACTATTGGCGGCACTGATAGCAGCCATTATGAGTACGGTCTCCAGCGTGCTTAACTCGGCGGCGACAATCTGGTCCATTGACGTGCATAAACGGCTTCTGCGCCCTATCGCCGGTGAGGAGGAGTTAGTTAAGGTCGGACGATGGTCAACATTTGTGATTATTGTGATAGGGACAGCGCTGGCACCGCTGCTTCTATGGTGGAAGGGCGGCATTTTTATCTATATCCAGGATATGTATGCATTATTTGCCTCGCCGATTGCAGTGATTTTTTTGGCGGCGTTTCTATGGCCTCGTGCGCACGGCAGGGCCGCAACTTTTACGTTGGTATTTGGGATGGTTACCGGTATTGTCCTTAAAGTCCTAAGTGTGACTGTTGGACCAAATGGAATCGCCTGGCTTAAACCGATGCTCAATCGCGCAGGATTGACCTGGATTCTGTGTCTGGCGGCATTGATAGTTGCAACGAAACTAATTCAGCGTAATCCCAGGGAAACGTACGAGCCTGAGATTATCTGGAACCGGAAGTGGGCAAGGCTTCCTGAGGCTGAACGTCCGCGCAATCGAGGCTGGCGAAACCTGGTGTTTTGGTGGATTGTGATGCTGAGCGGCTCGGTTGCCCTGTTTGTAATTTTCCGGTGAGTTGAGAGTTGAATTTTCGGGAGTTTATCTATAATAGGCAGAGGAGATTCAGGAACTTCCGCTTTTGAGAGAAAACTGAGCGTTTTCCTTCTGAGCAGTTGGAGACAAAGTCATGAGCAACAAGATAGCGATGATTGGCGCGGGCAGCATTGTCTTTTGCAAGACACTTATGAGCGACATCATGGCCACGCCTGCGTTAGCTGATAGTGAGTTTGCGCTAATGTCCCTGACCGAACCGAGGCTGCGACGAATGGAAGCCTTCGGTAAGAAAATGCTAAAAGAAAACAGTCTGCCGGGCAAGGTATGGGCTACTCTGGACCGTCGAGAGGCCGTTAAAGATGCCGACTTTGTGGTGGTTATGATACAGGTCGGCGGCGTAGAGGCGTTTGGTATCGATTACAAGATTCCGCTAAAATACGGCGTCGACCAGTGCATAGCGGATTCGCTGGGGCCGGGCGGGGTGTTCCGGGCGCTGCGGACTATACCGGTGCTGGTTGATATCGCCCGTGATATGGAACAACTCGCCAGGCCGGAGGCGATTATGCTGCAGTATGCAAATCCAATGGCCTGTAATTGCCTCGCACTGGGAAAGGCCAGTGACATTTCTTTTGTTGGGCTATGTCACGGTGTGCAGACTACGCTTGACCTTATCGCACGCTATTGCCAGGTTCCCAAGGAAGAGATTACCTACGTTTGCGGCGGTATTAACCATATGGACTGGTTCCTCAAGCTGGAGCACAAGGGCCGGGACTTGTATCCGATTCTCCGTGAGGTCTTTGAAAAGCCTGAATACTATAAGAACGAAAAAGTCAGGGGCGAGGTGTTCCGGCACTTTGGTTATTTTATGACCGAAAGCAGCGGCCACCTCAGTGAGTACGTGCCCTGGTTCCGCAAGAACAAGGAGGCCCTTGCTCTCTATTGTGACGAGCCAAGCTTCGGCGGTGAAAGCGGCGCCTATTATACGTGGTGTAAAACGATTGCAGAGAAATACGCGCAACACGACCCTTTAGAATTCGAATCCGCGAAAATTGAAAAGCGCAGCGTCGAGTATTGCTCTTATATCATGGAAGCTGTTGCGACAGGGGAGCCCTTCCGTTTTATGGGCAACGTACGTAATGACGGCTATATTACGAACCTGCCTGATGGTTGCTGCGTCGAGGTGCCGGTATTTGCTAACGATAAAGGGCTGCATCCAAAAACAATCGGCGAACTGCCTGCTCAATGCGCTGCAGCCTGTATGACTAACGTCAACGTCCAGATACTTGCTGCCGAGGCGGCACTTAACGCCGATACGGAGCGCATTGTCCAAGCGGTTGCGATGGACCCGCTGACCTCGGCGGTTTGCACTTTAAAGCAGATTCGAGAAATGTGCGGCGAAATGCTTGAAGCCCAACGCAAGTGGATGTCGCAGTTTGAAGGCAAAAAAATCAAACCGAAGCCGACTATCAGTATTCCGAAAGATTGCAAGCCGGTTGACGTGCCGCTGGACCCGGCTTTGGCCATCGGCAAGCGTTTCAGGACACTTATCGAGCAAGAGACCGACTGAGTCGAGCGGGTTTATAGTGATAAGAATTGTTGGATTGATGGTTGTTGGTGAGAGATGTACGAGGAACTCAGAGAAGCAGTTTGTAAGGCCAATATCGAGCTTGTCAAACAGAAGTTGGTAATTTGTAGCTGGGGTAATGTCAGCGGAATAGACCGGGCTGCGGGCGTGGTAGCTATCAAGCCCAGCGGTGTTTCATACGATGAGCTTATCGCTGATAAAATGGTACTGCTTGATTTGAACGGGAACGTTATCGAAGGCAGCTTGAGACCTTCATCGGATACACCAACGCATCTTGAGCTTTACAGAAACTTTGAAACTATCGGCGGGATATGCCATACGCATTCGCTAAATGCAACTATGTGGGCCCAGGCCTGCCGGGAAATCCCGTGCCTTGGCACAACACACGCCGATTATTTCTACGGCCCGATACCCGTCACTGAAGCAATGACGGAAGACGAGATAAAAACCGATTACGAACTAAACACAGGTAAGGTTATTGTTCGTAGGTTTGCAGGTATGGACCCGATGAAAATGCCGGCGGTATTGGTGGCCAATCACGGTCCTTTTACATGGGGCAGCACGCCTGTGGATGCTGTTGAAGCTGCGTATGTGTTAGAGCAAATAGCAGCAATGGCACTTGGCACCGTAACGATAAATCCGAATCAGGGACAAATTAGCGCGCCTCTGTTGGACAAGCACTATTTACGTAAACACGGCAAAAATGCCTACTATGGCCAGATAGACGGCTCTAAAGGATAATCATAAGGCTGACTACCATGGCTGCCGCGTAAGATTAAGGAAGCTGTATGGAAGCCACAAATGCTGCTCTCGGATTAACTCTGGGCATCACATCCGGTGCTTTTTTGGGTTCGTTTGCCCTTCCGATGAAAAAGATTAAGCTGTGGAATTGGGAAAACACGTGGATTATGTATTCGGTCTGGGCGCTGATTGTGCTGCCCTGGTTCTGGGCCTTCTTGACCGTCCCGAAACTTATCGACGTATATGGCGCCGTATCCACATCGACGATGCTGAAGGTGTTCCTGTTCGGTGCGGGCTGGGGTGTGGCCAGCGTAGGATTTGGCATCGGGTTGAAATTGTTGGGCCTGGCATTAGGTATGGCTATCGTCCTTGGACTCAACAACGCTATCGGCGCAATCTTGCCTTTGATTCTGGACCATCCGGAAGACCTTCTGCAACCCGTTGGTCTGGGTATTACAGCAGGGGTGATGGTAATGCTGCTCGGCATTATTGTCTGCTCGGTCGCCGGGGCAAAAAAGGAAAAAGCATTAGAATCTGCTCAAGACGAAGCGGCCCAAAAAACCAAAGGCGTTTTCGTTAAGGGGTTGATTATTTGCCTTGTCGCCGGTCTTTTTGGGGCGATGTTTAATTTTGCACTTATTGCTGGAAAACCAATAAAGGAGCAAGCCGTTTTAGCTGGTGCAGAACCGGTCAACGCTGCAAATGCCACCCTGTGCATCTCTCTCCTTGGCGGCTTCGTTGTAACACTGATTTACTGTCTGTATTTATATAGCAAGAACGACAGCCTTAGACTATTTGCACAGAAAGGTTCGAACATTAACTGGCTGCATACTTTTCTGATGGGTATCATGTGGTACGGCGGTGTGTCTATTTATGGTATGGCCGTTTCCAAGCTCGGGCCTTTAGGTCACTCAATCGGATGGCCGGTTATTCAGAGTATGGCAGTGGCCAGCGGCAATCTTTGGGGTATTGTCACCGGAGAGTGGAAGGGTACAGGTAAGGCACCCATCAGCATTATGATTGTCGGGCTGATGCTGCTTTTCATCGGTATTGGGATTATCGGGTGGTCAAGTACACTGCAACAGGGATCATAAATACTTTAAGCAGAGAACTGGAAAAATGACGTCACGGGAGAGAGTGCAAAAAACGCTGAATCACCGAGAGCCGGACAGGATACCTGTGGACCTTGGCGGTTCCATAGTTACGTCCATTACGAAGAACGCTTATACCAACTTAAGGAATTTATTAGGCTTGAAGGCGACAGAGCCGCAAATTATCGATATTGTTCAGCAGCTTCCAAGAGTTGAACAAGACCTGAGAGAAGAATTGAAAGTAGACACAATACCGCTTACGCCTAATGCCCCTTCAAATTGGCAATTGAAGATTGAACAAGAAGGAGATTATTTGTTCTTTTATGATGAATGGGGCTCACGACTTAGGATGCCGAAGAAGGGCGGGCTTTATTTTGATTGGTATGAATATCCAATCAAAGAATCAACAATGGACGCACTTAGAAAATTCAAATGGCCTGACCCTGATGACCCTGCGCGATATGAAGGTCTGAGAGACAAAGCCAGAGAGCTTTACGAAAATACCGAGTACGCAATTATGGGCAGCGCCCTATCCGGCGGAGGTCTATTTGAACAGCCGCAGCGAGTTAGAGATGCCCCCGAATTTCTTATGGATTTGGTATCTAATGAAAAATTCGCTGATGCCCTTATGGAGGGCTTTACAAACTTTTACATACGAGAATACAGTCATTTTCTCGACGAAGTCGGAGATTATATTCAGGTCATTGTTTACTGGAACGACTTGTCCGGACAAAACGCTCCGCTGATATCACCGGAGCTTTACCGAAAATTAATCAAACCGAAAGAAAAACGCCTCTTCTCTTCAATAAAGAAAAAGACCGATGCCAAAATATTCTACCACTTGTGTGGGGCCGCTTATGAGTTCATTCCGGATTTGATTGAGACCGGGGTCGATATCTTAAATCCTGTTCAAGTTAGCGCCAAGGGTATGGACACGCAGAAACTGAAAAAGGAGTTTGGTAAAGATATTGTCTTTTGGGGTGGTGGCTGCGATACTCAGAAAGTCCTGCCGTTCGGGACCGTTCAGGAAGTAAAGGAAGAAGTAAAGAAGCGAATCGACGATTTGGCGCCCGGCGGAGGATTTGTGTTTAATACCGTTCATAACATCCAGGATGGTACGCCTCCTGAGAATATTATGGCTATGTTTGAGACAATATGGGAATATGGAAAGTATTAAAGCTCAAACTTATGCAAATATGGCATAACAGATACTGTGACCAAAAACAGGAGTGACGAAAATGAAGAAGACCACATTTGGAGTAATCGTTGGAAACCGGGGGTTTTTCCCGGACGAATTAGCCAAACAGGGGCGGAAAAACATACTTGATGTGCTCAAGAAAAACGGCTGCAGGGCCGTAGCCCTGTCTATGCAGGATACTAAATACGGCGCGGTTGAGACTTTTGCGGATGCGAAGAAATGTGCCGCTCTTTTTGCTCAAAAGGCCGATTTGATTGATGGGGTGATTGTGACACTTCCAAACTTCGGCGATGAGAAAGGCGTTGCCGAGACTATAAAGCATTCAGGGCTTGATGTGCCGATTCTCATTCAGGCTGAGCCTGATGCCGAAGGAAAGATGAGTATAGCGAACAGGCGGGACTCTTTCTGCGGCAAAATCAGCGTCTGCAATAACCTCAGACAGGCGGGTATTCCGTATACTCTGACACAATCGCACACCGTGAAAGTTACCTCCGCTGAGTTCAACAGAGACCTGGATGATTTCGCTTCAGTGTGCAGGATTGTCAAGGGCCTTAAGAACGCGAGGTTTGGAGCCATTGGTGCGCGAACAGGTGCGTTCAATACCGTGCGCTATAGCGAGAAGATTCTTGAGCTTTCGGGAATTTCGGTTGAGACCATAGATTTATCTGAAATACTTGGAAGAGTTGCATTGCTTTCTGATAAAGACCGGCGAGTCAAAAGGAAGTTGGATGCTATTAAGAAATACGTTTCGACCAAGTCTATCCCAGCGGATAAGCTTTTGAAGATGGCCAAATTCGGTGCCGTGGTGGATAAATGGGTCAAAGATATGGAGCTTGACGGCACAGCGATTCAGTGCTGGACGAGCCTTGAGGAATTTTTCGGGATAGTTCCCTGTACGCTTATGAGTATGATGAGCGAGGCGCAGGTGCCGAGTGCCTGCGAGGTTGATATTACGGGCCTGTTAGGGATGTATATTCTGCAATTAGCCAGCGGGACGCCGAGCGCCATTCTGGACTGGAACAATAACTACGGCGCCAACCCGAATAAGTGCATGCTGTTTCATTGCAGCAATGTGCCGAAGTCATTCTTCAAGAGCTCAAGGATGGACTACCAGGAGATTATCGCCGGCAGCGTAGGTAAAGAAAATACCTATGGCACCGTGGTTGGCAGAATAGCTGCCGGCAAGGTTACCTTCTGCAGGACCACCACCGATGACTCGGCCGGCATAATAAGCACCTATGTGGGCGAAGGTGAATTTACAAATGACAAGCTCGATAGTTTCGGCGGATATGGCGTGATGAAGGTGCCGAATTTGCAGGCACTTATGCAATATGTCTGCAGGATGGGCTTCGAGCATCACGTTGCTGTAAACCTCTCACAAAAAGCAGATGCAATTGCCGAAGCTTTGGACAACTACATGGGATGGGAGGTTTACCTGCACGCATAGGTGCGCAAAGTACAATCTTTCGCTCGTGCGGACCGAAGGCGGGATGGAGGCATTTTACGGCTTACGCAAAACTGTGAAATGCAGGCCCTGCCCACGAGAACCGTTTATTCCGGAAGACAAGGCCCCGCAAATCGGCGAGGCAAACAAGAAACCGCTTTAAGCTCCTTTTATTGGCAACGTGAATCGAAACGTGACGCCGGAACCAGCATTGGGCTCGGCCCATAGATGCCCGTCGTGGGCTTCGATAATTGCTCGGCTGATTGATAGACCTATACCCAACCCTTCAGGTTTAGTAGTGAAGAAGGAATCGAAAACCTTCTCGGCTCCCTCAGGAGGCAAACCTTTGCCTGTATCGCTTACGGCAACCTCGATTGAATTGCCACCAGCCGTAGAGCTTTGAATAGTCAAGTGACGCTGGCCAGCGGCAATATCACTCATCGCTTCGAAAGCGTTTCGTACCAGATTCAAGATAACTTGTTCGACCTGGATGCTGTCGGCTAATATTAATGGCATACCTTCGGCAAGTTGGGCCTGTATGGCAATAGCTTTGTGACCTGCCTCTGCTTTTTCCAGGCTGACGACTTCCCGGATGATATCGTTCACGCCAACCATTGATTGGCGGGGTTCGTGCTTGCTAACTAAACTCCCGACACGACGAATGATTTCGCCCGCCCGGTTTGCTTGTGCGGCGGTGTGCTCTACTGCAGCTACAAGTTGGCCGGACACGGTCTTATTCTCTTTTATCATCCGTAGGGACCCATCGGCATAGATTTGTGTTGCAGTGAGCGGCCCCTTAAGCTCATGTACGATGTCGGCAGCCATCTCCCCAATTGTGATGATACGAAAGACCCGTTCCAGTTCCGCCTGAGACCTCCGCGCTTGTTCCTCCGCCTTTCTGCACTCGGTGACATCAGTCCAGTTCGCTACATAATACTTCACTTGCCCCTCTTTTTTTACCGGTGTAGAGGTTATCTGGACCCGGAATCGGTCGCCATTCTTTTTTCGGAAAAGCTCTTCGGGCTTCTGTGCTCCCTTGTACAGGTCTTGTTCGAAGTCTTTGCTGCTTTTCTGCAGTGTTTCTTGTGTCCACCAGGGATATGGGGGTCTGCTGCCGATAAGTTCCCGGGACGAAAAACCGGTCAGTTTTTCCATTGCAGGGTTCACATATTTAACAGAGTTATCCAGATTAGTGACTATTATGGGATGAGGAGAATTGTTCAGCAGACCGGAAGTAAACTGCACGCTCTCGTGGAGCGCATTTTCCATTCGCCTGGGCCTGAGCTTACGACGCTTAAGCTCTTCCAGCCGCGAGCGTAAGGCTCGGGCCTTCTCGGTTAGCTTTTTGATAATCTCACGCATCCGTGTGTCCCCCGCCTTCTAAGACGGCAGCCACACCTTCCTAATCCCCCCACGCAGGAGCTATCTTTCTAATGAACGGACAGAAAGGGTGTAGTTTTCCTCTGCCACCTGGAAAAGATTAATAATGTACATGTTCCCAACGGTATTTTGCCCCCATATTTTAACCGAATTGTATTAGCCGGGAAAAACAAGTCAAGTGAAATTTTGATTATTTTTAACTCAAACTGAGTGATTTTTGAGGTCTCCTTCCCAATCGTCCAAGGTCGCGTTCTGAGGCCGGCAGGCTTGTTCCTTGGCCTTTCGGGGCCCGAAATTAGGTGCAACGCCGGTTGCAAGGAGGAATTATTGCATCACAAGACCTTTCAAGAGCCGCCAACGGGAAAAAGCATTTGGGTAAGCAACGCGACTTCGCCTGGCTTCCAGTCTTTTGCAGCTTTTTTCTTTTTCGCAGCCTTGAGCTGCTGCTCCCCGGCGCGTAACTTATCGTTCTCTGAGGGATGCTTTGTTTGCCTGACCTTGTTTTCGTTTTGTTAAGATGGTAACGATAAGGGCAGTCTTATTCTGAGCTTTTCTTTGCCCTCCACAGTTGTACGTCGCTGCCGTCGCCTTCGCTATAAGATACAATTCCCTGTTCGATATCGAGAGAGACGCTTCTTCTGTTCGTTCCCCCGAGTGCCCTGGCTCTTATCTTCAGACCTTTTTCACGCAGGAGCTCCACAGTTGATTCGATATTCTCTTTGCAGATGGTGTCATCTTCTCTGTTGAGCACGTTTCCGCCACCGACCAGAGTGATTTCGATGTCGTCATTTTTTGAACCCAGCCGGGCCATCTTGGCAACTATGGCCTCGATGGCGTCAGCGGTATATTTCGTTTTTTCAACCGTCTTGCTGTCAGGGGCGCTGCCGGGCAACATAACGTGCGCCAGCGCCCCGATATTTCTTGCAGCGTCGTAGGCAACAATGGCGATGCACGAACCAAGCGCTTTCGATTGCAATATTACTTTGCCCCGGCGCGCTTCGACTTGCCCTATTTGTACGTCGATAGTCTTTTTCATTTTATCCTTTACGGTGGAGCAAACAAATCAAATAAAATTCTGATTATTTTTTTACTCAAACTTAGCGATTTTCAGTGCCGCAGCTTAGCTCAAGGCCAAGCTGAAAGTGGGAAAAAGCTTGCACACCCCTTGCCGCATTAAGCAGACCCTCGCCGGGTCATCCGCTTATCCAAACGGCTTGTCACCTCCGTGCAGAACTGTTATCTTTGGCATTGACCCAAAACAGTCCAGCCGCGGCCGGAAGTAAAACAAGGTGCTCACTGTGAAGATAAGTCATTGCGTCGCCCCCATTTCCGGGGATACCCGACAAAAAATGCGGAGTGTTCCGTGTTGCAGGGACCACGAGCGTATGTCGTTCTTGCCTTTAGGAACCCGCGAAATGGGGCCCGCACACCTTACGCCCTACCGAGCTTCTTCAGATATTTCCTTGACTTGCGAAGTCCCATTCGCGATGCTTTCTTCTTGACTGCGTCAGTTTTGCGCCTAAGCTGCCTGGCTATCGCAGAAGTTGGGTTGTTCGGGAAGAGCTTTTTGAGCAGCGCGGCTTCGCTCGGCTTCCAGCCTTTTACGGCTTTTTTCTTTTTCGCAGCTTTTTTCCTCTTTGCCATCTTGTGCTTCCTTTCGTTAAATGGTCGTGCTTAAATTTGTCCCTCTGTCCCAGTACTGCAACCATATACAATTTATGAACGGTCTTTTGCGGTGTCAAGGTTTTTTAGCGATTTTCGAAGTAAAAAATATCGTGGATAAGTCCACCAGTGGCCAAGTGGCATCCGCAGACAAGTATACTGTTACTGAGCTTTACGGGAAGCAACGTTTCGGCATGCTTAATTGTGGTTATGGCAGAGACGGGGGAAAACTCGGTTGGCCCCGTTAGAGGCCCGAAAGGAAAAGGCTCTAACGGGGTTGGTGTCGTTAGAACGCAGGACGATACGGGTGGTGGAGCCGGATGAGCCTCTGGAGCTGGACTGCGGCCGGAAACCGGCTCCAGTCGACGTGGCCCACGAGACGTACGGGCAGCTCAATGAAGCAGGGGATAATGTTGTCCTGATTTGCCAAGCTCTTAGCGGTGATGCTCACGTTGCCGGTTGTAAGGTAGAAAAGAAAATTCCATTGGTTAAGACGAGGCTTAGCCCGGCAAGATTCGCACCTAATCTGTTTGCGGAACAGGTAATATATGTAACGACGAAAGGCTAAAGCTGGATTTCCGAATAGGAAGCCGGCTCATATTGCAGTACTATCTCAGGGACAAATCCGGCAGGTATTTGGGTTATACCGGAACGATTGAAACAGAGGTCGCTATTGCCGGACAAAATCATCTCCTCATCAGAATAGTTAATTATCGAGCCGTTGATTGTCCCACCGGCATTTCCAAAAAATTCTATGCCGTTGCCGGCTATCGCTCCGCTCAAAGTGCTGAAATTACCTCCGAAGGATAAGTGAAAACCGGGAGCCAGAACGAATGTGCCGGTCTCATTTCTAATACCCGCGAATTGAGGCTCGTTGGGTAAGGTATTGACATCGTAACTGTCAACGTTGCCAAGGAAGTTAATTTGATTTGACCCGGAATTGTCTTCAAGGCTGCCGTTTCCAACGATGATGCCGGTTATCGTTGTGTTTCCGGAAAATGTTACTACGTTTGGTGTTTCGATAAAGACAATGCCGTTTAATGTGATATTACCGGAAAAGTTGGGATCGGTACCGGCGACTATTCTTATATTCTCAAATGTTGCATCTGTGCTGGTATCAGTAGCAGAATCAACTATGTTGGTGGCGTAATCCTCAAAATGAGCAGGATTGGGAGTAGGGAATTCCGTTGACGGGGCACCGAATGAAACGTGATTGTCAATCGCATCCTGGCCTGTTTCGCCACCAATCTGGCTGTTACCCTCTATATTAACATAAGCACTAGGATTAGCAATGCTGACATCGCCTGCTATTTGGCAATTACCTGTCATCGACAATGCCAAAAGTGAGTCCTCGCTTTCAATGTAGACGCCTGACTCGACAGATACGTTGGCGCCTCCGAGTTCCACATTGCCGGTCAAGGACAAGGGGCCTCTGGTAGCGATCCCGAAGTCAAAAGCCGTATGTGCTCTTGTCCCAAATACGAAATTGACGCTTATCGTCTTGGTCAATTCGCCATACATCCCGGTAATATTGACCTGGAGTGTTTCAGAATCGATTGGTGTAATCTGTGCGGAAAAACTTTGTGTGACTGTTGAATCGAGTGTAACAGTCGGAATGGTTATACTTGAGCTATCGTAATACGGCGTGATACTTGAGATACTGTTGACGGATGACTGAAAGGAGCCTGCAATCAGGTCGAATCTTTGGCTTTCCGGAGTGTCCCCTGGTATTGCGACTTGATTAGACCAGAGGCGAATAATATCGAGTCCTGATTCGGCACAAGCCCTTGCGCAATTTACTTTGCGCTGATTTGCGGCAATCTGAGTATTCGTGCCGGAGATTGTTGCCATTGAGACCGCGAGGGCGGAAAATATCAGCATGAATATCATCGATATGATGAGCACAGCGCCTTTGTGGCTTTTGCAAAGATTCATAATTGCCCCCCCTGGGGAACCATTAACGTACTACAAACTCAGACTATTACTTCTATGGCTCTCACCATATTATAAGAAATAAATCAGCTAATACCAAAACCGAAGAATACTCATTCGACGGGAAAGGGCCGATAAAACTCCATCCGGCCGGCTTGATGCGGGATATTAGTTATGCTACCGAGACATTTTATTTTTGCTGTGCAGCGCGGTGGGTACTTCCAGACCATATTCAGTCATTAGTTCCAAATCGTACATTATTTCTTTAGCGTCCCCATCAGCAATAATGTGACCCTTGTCGAGAAGAACAGCTCTGTCAGCGATTACGGCTGCAAAATTCATATTGCAGGTAGCTATCACAAGAGTCTGAGGCAAACCGGCGAGCAGCTTTAGAAGGTTCTTGCGGTTTCTGGGGTCTAAGCTGCCGTCGGGTTCATCTAGTGTTATTATTTTAGGGGCCATCGAGAGTATAGTTGCTATTGCAGCGGCTCTTTTTTGTCCGGCTGAAAGATGATGGGGAGCTTTGTCAGCCATGTCGACCAACCCGACGGTCCGTAGTGCATCGGTGACGCGTGCCTGTACCTGCTCGGCTTCAAGGCCCATATTAAGCGGGCCAAACGCTATGTCATCGAACAACCTGGGCATAAATAATTGGTCGTCGGGATTCTCCAGACAAGAGCCCAACAGCGTATGGATTTTCTTTAGATTTTTTCTGTTGATTTCCAAGCCGTCGATAAACGCCTTTCCTGTGCCCTTCACGAAGCCAGCCATTGCAAGGAGCAATGTTGATTTACCCGCACCATTTGGTCCTATCAGAGCAACTCTTTGGCTATGTTCGATGCTCAGCGTTATGTCGCTTAGAGCTACGGTACCGTCGGGATAGCTGTATGAGAAATTTCTTAGCTCAATTGCTTTTGGCATTGCAGGCCCCTAAAGTACAGCTGGTTTTACAAAAAAGTGCAACACCAGCAGGAAGAAAGCAGCGGCAATTGCGAAGATATAGTCTGCACGACGAATTTGCAACTTTGAAATCGTCCGCCAGTTTCCATCAAACCCCCTGGCCTGCATCGCAATGCTTATGTGCTCGGCGTTATCAATGCTGCGGACCAGTAAAGAGCCGAGCATGCCGGCCGCGATTCTGAGCTCCGTTTTAAACCCGAGATTTCGCAGCTTTCTGCCTGCTCTTGCACGCAATATGCGATGGGCCCTGTCAATGAGAACAAATATGTATCGGTAGAGAAAGCCGAGCTGAACAATCAGTAGCTTCGGCAGCCTCAGCCTTTGCAAGCCGTTGAGCAAATCGTTAAATCGTGTGGTGGAAACCAAGGCGATAAGTGCCAGCATTGTAACGATGAACTTTGCAAGAATGGTAAAACACCGCATCCAGCCAAACGAAGTCTTCCAGATAAGTGGCCCAAACGCAACAGTTACAGGAGCTTTATCATACAGGGGACAGCTCAAGGCCAGGACCAAAACAAATGGGCTAACCAGCAATATGTGTTTAAATACAAATCTCAGCGGAATCTTCGCCCATACGAGGATTGCAAACGGCCCGATAGCATAACAGGTCAAGATGCCTGGCGAAGTGCGCGGCAGAGAGATAACCACCGCTGTAAAGACAAGCAGAACAGCGAACTTTGTCCTGCTATCCAGCCGGTGTATGAACGAATCCTGATAAGCAAATTTGTCTATGTGTGCATGATGCATATTTGGTACGTTGCATTTCGTATCGTATTGCGTATGAGAGCGAAAACTACACTTGTGGCGCTTGGTTTTTTCTCAAAATGCGCGCCACCAGCCAGATGACCGCCATTGTCAGCGCTGAGCCGACCACGCCTGCAAAGCTGGTCCAGCCGGCTGAAATACCCGGCTCTTCTTCGCCTATTTTACCGATTGCCGAACTTCTTAGAGAATAATCAGGCAGAAGAGAATATTTTGATTGGAAGTCGTCCACCGCCACAGCTGCGGGACTTTCGTCTGATACAGCAGCTTCGAAATCCGGCTGGTCGGGCCTTTCGGCATAACTCCATTCCAGGCCGTCTGGTAAGTCAGAGGCAAGCAAAGAAAGTCCCGCGCCGATAGCAACAGCAAAAACCGCCAGCGTTGTTATTACTGCTTTTTTGCTTAGCCTAACCTTGCCCGGCAGAGAGTCCAGAACAACATCCGGCCTGACCTGCTGCAGATATACTACTACCGCCACAGTAATAACGCCTTCGATAATGCCAACCAGAAAATGAACACCGAGCATTGTTATCAGGAAAGTCGAGAACGGAACCACTAATACCCCGGAGAGCGCAGCCTGCACGGGAACAAGGAACGCCCCTGCTTCAATGGCAATCACACAGGCAAATATAGCCCCGATATATGCTCGCAAACTGCTGCATTGCCCGGCTGTAGCGGTTTTGTATAAAAAGTAACCGAGATAACTGGGCACAAGAGCCATATTGATAATGTTACATCCGAGAGCCAGCAGGCCTCCATCCTGGAAAATAAGGCACTGAATAATCACTACCGAAGATATGACTATTGCTCCGGCGTGCGGGCCTAATATGATTGCCAACAGGACAGCTCCGACCATGTGTCCGCTTGTTCCGGGCATTGCGGGAAGCTGGATATTTACCATTTGCGCCGCAAAAATGAAAGCTCCTAAAACGCCCATCAAGGCAAGTCTATCCGAGCTGACGGTGCGACTGACCTTTCTGCAGACAAAACCCAGGCCGGCAAAGGCTATTGCGAGCGTACCGCCCGCAACAGGTACCGATAATAGTTCGTTGGCCATATGCATAACAGAATTCTCCTATTTATTTTCTGTGTTTAACTTTTTCAATTGTTGTCGTCGGCTTCGACAACGAGAGACACTTAAAACCGCATTTGCAGCCGTGCACCCAAAACGACAGCGTCGCTGGTCGTCCTGTCTCCACCTGGGTTAGCGATATATTGAATACTCGGGCTGATATTCAGCCAGGGCATTATGCCTACGCTGTAATAAAGTTCGAAGGCATTCTCATAATCATCAGTATAAGTTGAAGAGGCTCTGTTGCTGAATACGCCCTGAGCGAAACCGAAGCCAAGCACATCATCATCGCGGCCCTCAAATAAGCCTTGATACTGAAATCCGGCACTCCAGAATTTGGAAATATCGTTTCTCTTGCTGTTTGCATAACCATACCTAAAGAACGCGCCGAGGCCCTGTTGGTCCTCAGGCTCAGCATTTTCCTTAGCCAGCAACTGGTCACAAGTGAGATAGAAGCCGACATCGTCTCGGTAGTTTCTACTGCCGTCCACTGAAATCGCTTTCGGCTGCGGGTCGTACCAAAGACCTACACGATATGCGCCCTGCAAAGGGCCCCTGGCAGAATTGAGCTGCGGTGTAATTCCGGTTTCGAAAATATAGAAAAAATAATCTTCCTTATGGAAAGTAGTACTGAAACCTGTCTCTCTTATATCAGCCTGGGCATCAGTGACGGCTGCTGATACGTACCAGAAGCGAGCTGGACTATAACGAACAGCCACACCGAGACCATAGTCTGGAAATGGAATGGTCGGGTTGTTTATCAGAGCACCGTTAAGAAACTGAGTAGTTTCATCACCTGCGTAGGTGCTGCAATCGAATGCCACTGGACAGCCGTGATGCTCAAATCCGCCGCTCAAATCCATCTTGCCCAATCGAATACGAAGAGAGTCACCCCAAAACGCTTGTTCATACCAGAGTTCGGTAATGTCCATCGCGCGTCTGGCACGAGCGTCTCCGTTCACGCCGAACGCGCTGCCTACCGAAGGTGCGTCAATACCGGCGGATTTTGACCAGACACCTTCGGTCAGCATGTATAGGCTGCCGCCTTCAACACCCAGCAGTTTTTGAAGGTCGGCTGTAAGTTCCAGGTCATAGCTGCCGGAGAAACGTCCCGCCCGGCGGTGCTTGCTGATGCCGCCGCGAACGTTCTGTTGATAAATCTGGGTGACACCGAGTTCTAACTCTATGCCCGCATCGGCCAGACCACCGTTGAAACCCAGGAGCCTGTCTGTCAGCGTTTGCAGTCGAAGCAAATCCGGCTGAGCATCTATCTGCTCGTCGTTGGCATAACCGCCGTGTACAAACGTCGCCAGACTCAAGAAAACAAAAATGCCTGGCAAAACTCTTGCTCTATTCATCATTTTTGACCCTTTCTTTGTTATTTAAAAACAATGCAACTCGCGCATAAAAATACAAAAATCGTGCTACCAAACATAAGAATACGGAAATCGTACTACCGCGTCAACTAAAAATTTGCTTCTTTCAAAAAATTTTCCTTTTGGCTATAATATTTTAGTTCTGCCGGCAAAAACCCGTCATATTGGCATTGTTGCTATCAGGAGGACAAAAATGAGGCGAATCGAGCGAGTAGGGGTATCGCTGGATAAGAAACTGTTATCAATGTTCGACAAGCTAATCACCAAACAGGGTTATCAGAACCGGTCCGAGGCGATTCGTGATTTAATTCGCCAGCAGATAAGCAGCGAGCGTTTGAAGAATCCAAAAGCCAAAGCGGTCGCAGCAGTGGTTCTGGTCTATGACCATCACTCCACAAAATTGATAAACCGATTAACTGATTTGCAACATTCGCATATTCTGCAGACTATTTCGTCTATGCATATACACCTCGACGAACACGATTGTCTTGAGGTAATTGTGCTGCGGGGACGTGTGGGCGAAATAAACAAAATGGCGGAAGGCATAATCAGTCTAAAAGGTGTCAAACTCGGCCGCATAAACCTTGTCGCAACAGAGCCGGGCTGATTGTCGTCGGTTGTGATTAGTATCTCGCAATCCGAAACTTGGCATTCAGGATTCCGCATTAAAGCTTGACAATAGGCAGGGCCGACGCTTCTAATACACAGTAAATCAGGGGCGATTAGCTCAGTTGGTTAGAGCGCACGGATCACACCCGTGAGGTCACAGGTTCGAGCCCTGTATCGCCCATTTTTCTAATAAGTGTTTTGGAACCGACAGCTTATAACAATTCATTTGACTCCGATTTTTTCTAACCTGTGTCCTTCCGGAAACACGCCGTGAGGTCATTGGTTAGCAGGCAAGTCGAAGAGCAAAGCGTAAAATGTTTCATAGCAAATAAGTATCGGATATAATTCGTTCGGGCAGAGTCAAGGTCAAATTAGTCGCGAAAGGACTCGAGTATGAGAAGAATGATTTGGGCAAGGTCTTTCGGAAAAAGTTGCATCTTGCTGGCCTTCATGGCTGGTTCATTCGTTCAGGAGCCGGGGACTGCTCATTTTTCTGCATAAAATCGGCTCCCGATACCGTCATAAACAAGAAATACAAGCGGGGAGAAACGCAAACGAGCGTTTGTGGCCGAAAAGTACGGCCGTAAGAATAAGTAGGAAGCTAAGTATGTCTTGTGAAAAGGAAGGACGAATTGTGAAAAAGAGAATGATTCTGGCTATAACAGCATTATGTTTTGTTGCTGGAGTGATTGGAATTACGCAACAGGCAGCGCCGGTAAGTCGCAGACCCCTTCTTACTGGGGGAGGCGTCCCGCGGAATGCGGCCGACGACGAAATGCCGGGGTTGATTGGAATCCAGTATGGTTCCGAGGATTTTGAGGATGCGGAGGACCTTGTCAGGCTGAGCAGCCTCGACCAGATGTGGGGCCAGGATAGCGGATTCGGCAAACAGTGGGCAGGTAAATGGCAGGGTTCTATAATCGGACCTGCGACGGGAGAAATCAAATTCACGCTTGAAACGGACCAGGAAGCTAAAGTCGAGATAGGCGGCAAAGTGGTGCTAAATTCGAAAAGGGGATTAACGGCCGGCAGTATGAAAATGGTCAAGGACAGGAAGTATCCCATCGTTTTGACTTATGTCAAGCAAGGCTCGGAATATGATTGCGCCTTGAAGGTTCAATGGAGTTGGGCACGGCATATTCAGAGTCCGATCGAAGGTGACAGTCTCGTCTATTCACAGCAGACTGAGACTGAGCTTAATATGATTGTCCAGGCAGACGATGATGGTGACGAAGACGGAGACGAAGACGGAGATGAAGATGGTGATGAAGAGGGTGATGATGACGATGAGAGCATCGGCCTTGCCGCGGGCGTGGTATCTCCGGACAGTGACACTGTAGGCCTGTGGCTGTTCGATGAGATTGAATATCCCCACACGACGCTGACCGATGCCAGTGAATACGCAAAGGCCGATTTTTGCCTGATGGAAGGCGGCAGTATGGTAGAGGGTAAATTCGGAAACGCTCTCAAGGTGTCGAGGTCGGATTACGCTCTCTGCTACGCCGGTTTTGCCGGTAAAGTATCTGAAGAAGAACTTCGTGAACGCGATGGAACTCCCAGCGCCCTTTGGGGCCCAACCGAAGGACCTGAAGCGATTCTCAGGGCTCTTGCCGACAGTGCCTGGACGTTTGAGTTATGGATAAATCTGCCCGCACTCGGCGGTGAGATTACAATTATCGATATGGGACAAGCCTATTCTCCCGGTTTTTCCCTGAAGCTCAACGGAGCCGCTTTCGAACTTATAAATCATTACGCAGGCGTCAAGGCCACCTGTCCAACCACGCTATCTACGGGCAAATGGCATCACGCGGCATTTACTCGTGACGGCTCAACTGTCCGGCATTATCTTGACGGTGTTCAGCAGGTGGCCCCGGCGGTGTCATCGGTTACAGTCCAGCCGATACCAGACCTTCAGAAACCCCAGGACAGAGAGCATGAACATCGCGGCTTTAAGACTATGAATTTCGAACAGCGAAGGCAAAACAGGTTCAATCTTGCAATCGGCTCCGACCGTCACGCAGGCAGCCCCATGAAAGGCATCGTTGACGAGATGCGAATTTCAAGAGTTGTCCACTATAGCGGCAATTTCAAGCCTAAGAGTTTCTCGAGAAATTATGGTGTTAAGGCACCTACGCCCCCTGTGGCGAACGGGCCAGCATTGCTGTTTGACCCTGCTCCCATTTCGATCCCGCTTGAGTTCGGCGCGAGAAAGCATGTGTTTATTGACGATGCAATCATTGAGAAGAAATCGAATGTCAATATCACGATGAACCAGCCTTACGGTAAGCAGCCTATCGGCAAGGATTTCGGTATCAGAAGATCCTCGCTGCGGCCAAGTGTTTGGGACGTTGACGGCGTGGTTTATATGGCACTTCCGGAAGGTTACAGCAGCGAGAAGGGTATAACTTACCTGGCGACGTCTAAGGACGGGCTCAACTTTACAATGAAGGGACTCATAATGCCGGAAACGCCGATGTATGGTTCATTCTTCAAGGACCTGAATCCCGCTGTGCCGCCGAGCGAGAAGTATAAGGTTAATTCGTTTGTGTCGACGCGAGGCATGTATTTCTACATGTCCGGCGATGGCATTAACTGGCGGCGAAACGAAGTGAGCCAGCTTCCGCTTCGAAGCGGCGGCGAGGGCGAGTGCTTCTGGGACGATCAGCGCGGCAGGTACGCCAGCTATATCAAGCGTGACGGCAGTTTCAAGAACCGCGAATGTCCGCGGGCCGGCGGTCGCGTCGGCATCGGGTTCTGGACCAAAGAGATTCTTAAACCATGGCCGTTTCATCATATGAACACGCCTTACTTCGAAGGCTATCCGTTCCCGTCGGTTACGTGCGAAGGGCCGATCTCATTCGGCAAAACCGATGCCGGTGAGGTTTACAGAATCCGGGCTATAAAGTACCCGTGGGCGCCGGATGTGTACCTTTCGTTTATCTGGCGGTATTCAAGCAGTAATGATGAAGTCCGGCATATTGACCTTGGAGTCAGCCGGGACGGCGAAAACTGGTCGTGGTTCGGCACGAATTGGTATATCCCGCTGGGAGCACAGGAGGAAGAACTGACGCTGTACGGGCTGATTCGACGCGGCGACGAGATATGGCAGTACGTTGACGAAGGCGGGGCGCACGGCGGTGATGCCCAGAGGGTCTACTATCGCTACAGGCAGCGACTCGATGGCTTTGTGTCACTTGATGCCGGTGCCGCGACCGGTACCGCAACAACTCTTCCATTGAAATTTGAAGGTAATCAGCTTATCCTTAATATCAAGGCAACAGGTTCAGCCAAGGTCGCTATTATCGACAAGAGTGGAAAAGCAATTCCCGGCTTCGGCTTCAACGACTGCAACCCCATCAGAGGCGATTTCATTAACAAGACTGTCACATGGAAATCGGGTAAGAGCGTAAAGGCCCTGCAGGGTAAAGCAGTGCGTCTGAAATTCCAGATGCAGAACGCCAAACTATACGCCTTCGAATTCAAAAACTAACTCGAATACGCAAGAACGTGCCATAAAATACACGGCATCGATAACTCTTTGGTGCATTCCACTGCAAAGCGGCCCGCCGCTGTTGCATCTCCATACAATTTGAATAAAATACGCTTATGGTTGACCGTCTTAGAAAAGAGAAGCTGGAATATGTCCCGTATATAGAACTGTGAGGTTTGCAATGCGAGTCAATAGAAGAGTGTTTATCGCGCTCTTATTGAGCGTTTTATTTATTCCTCTGCCGGCGCACGGCGAACAAGGTCCTTCCAAACAGGAGGTTTTGACGGCTTTACGCAAGGCTGCGGAGTTTTACGTCACCAAGGCTGCCAGCCAGGGTGGTTATCACGCTATGTACGGCGAGGACCTCAGCTATAGGCGCTCCTCCAAGGGTGGACAGGGACCAACGCAAGTCTCTGCGACGGGAGCAGCTACTCCACTCGTGGGGCTGGCCTTTCTGGAAGTGTGGGAGGCAACCGGCGACCGCTACTATCTGGAAGCCGCGCGTTCCGCGGCTGGCGCAATGGTTAAGGGTCAGATGTGCTCGGGCGGTTGGGATTACACCACCGAACTCAACCCGGCCAAGCGCAAGAACTACCAGTACCGCACGGATGTGGACTGTCGTGACCAGGCTTTGGACACACGAAGCAACATGACGAATCTTGACAACAATACCACACAAGGCGTGTTGCGTCTGTTGATGCGTGTTGACCTCGCGCTGAATTTCCAGGACAAGCAGGTTCATGAGGCGGTGCTTTATGCACTCGACAGTCTGATTCAGGCGCAATATCCGAACGGGGCCTGGCCGCAACGCTACGAGAAATTCCCTGACCCCAGGCTGTTCCCGGTCAAGCGGGCAAACTACCCTGACTCCTGGTCTCGCCGGTGGCCCGGATATATTTTCTACCCCCACTACACGTTCAACGACGACGTCATCATCAACATGATAGACGTCATGCTTGAAGCCGCCAGGATTTACAGAGAACCCAGATACAAGGCTTCCGCCGAGAAGGCCGGCGATTTTATCATCCTTGCACAGATGCCGGACCCTCAGCCTGCCTGGGCGCAGCAATATGATGCGCAGATGCACCCGGCCTGGGCCCGGAGCTGCGAACCTCCCGCCGTAACCGGCCGTGAGTCGATTAGCGTTATGAGAGGATTGCTGTTGCTGTATCGCCAGACCGGCAAGAAAAAGTACCTCAAGCCAATCCCGCGGGCACTGGATTACCTGAAGTGCTCTTCGTGGCTCAGGGATGGAAAGCCCGTGATAGCGCGGTTCTATGAACTCAGGACCAACCGGCCCCTTTACATCACAAAGGGCACGCGGATTTACGGCATTCGCTCCGCAGGACATATATCCAAAAAGACTGGTCTGCCATTCGACGGATACGAAGTCACTTACAGCGACAAGTCCGTCATCAACCACTACAGTCTTGTCACCAGCGCTGAACCGTTGGATAGCATTGAGGCCGAATACGGGCGTTTACTGAAGGCGGACCCGGCGACTCTCAGACGCCCGGACAAGCTGAGAGGTCTTACACCGGGAACCTCTATGCAAAAGCCGCGGCAGTCCAAGGCAGAGTTGTCCGAGAAGGTCCGAGCGGCAATCTCGGCTTTGGATGAGCGCGGCGCATGGGTACAGCAGGGCAACATAGGAGGCCCCGGACTTCTTATTTCGGTCAGACCTGCCAAGGACCTGCGCGTCCTCATCGGCGGCAAGGTTCTGACGTTGAAGGAAGACGAAGCCCTTGAGGTGTACGACGGCACTTCGCCGCCGGGCCGGCGTGTGATCCACTCCGGTACCTTCGCGGCAAACTTGAGGCTGTTAGGAAACTATCTCTTCGCAGAATGCCTCTCACCGGCAACGGCACGCTGAACCGAAATTATCGACCATCGCTCTGGCCGCCATTTTTTCCAACCTGTGACCTTACGGAAATGCGCTGTCGGGTCATGGCTTAATCGAGAATTTACACTTATTTCTTCAGTCCGCGAGACCGCCACTCTTTCGTTTCTGGCAAGAGGCCAGTCTCACACTGCCAACTTAGCACCACGTAGCTCAACAATCTTGCGGACCTCTCCATAATCGAGGTCCCTGGGATTACAGTTCTTCTTGGCGCACAAAGCGGCAGCAATTCCAGCTGCCTGACCCATCATAGAGCCCGTAGTTGAAACCCGAGCCGAAGACAAAGCCAGTTGGTCTGCGGAAAAACAACGCCCGGCCATCCACAGGTTCTTGCCATCTCTCGCAATCAGGCATCGCAGCGGTATCTGATAGGGAGGCACCTTCAGTTGGTCTTTTGGCAAAATGTACGTGCGTTTGTCGTCGTCCGGCTTGTGACCGTCCAGATAAAAAGTCCCACGAGCTACGGCATCGTCAAACTGCCTGCCGGCCCGAAGGTCGTCCACTTTCAAAACATAATCGCCCAGGATTCGGCATCCCTCGCGAATACCGATAATCGGCGAGCAATGGTCGAGCAGCCAGGGTCGCTTCTCAACTCGCTGGTGATAATGCAAGACCTCCATCATTCGTCGTCTTGCCCGAATCTCGGCCTTTGTGAGACTCTCGGTGTTCGTCGAATCAAACATTGGGATTTTGATTTTGATTGCGTTTGCTCTCGGGCCGTCCGGCCAGATACTCGTCATCGGCAGTTCGCTTTTCTTGTATATAGGTTTGAACCAGCCTTCGGGCAGTTGGACAAAAGCCTCGTCGGGATTCACGTGGCGTACGAAATACATCAGTGACATTGGTAGCTGGAGCCCATCTTCGGGGCGTCCCTTCATCACCGAAAAGCCTGCAAAACGCGCCACATCCCCATCACCCGTGCAGTCGATAAACTGTTTGGCCCGTATCGCTTCCAACCCGGATTTGCCGAGTATGATGCACTCGGTAATGAGCTTGCCCTTTTGAACGACGCTGACAAAACGTGTATGCAAAAGCAGCTTAACGCCGCGTCGCAGGAGCAATTCCTGCAAGACAATGGCAAGAATCTCGTAATGGAAGACAGATTCCTTTTTCTTATATCCAAGCGCGTTGAACTTCCGTAAATCCGAGAGGATGGCGTCAAATACTTCTCCCTGCCCGGTCATCTGCCCGCAGAAATTGGCCACACCCCCGGTAGTGAGCATACCGCCTGTGACTGCGAAACGCTCAACCAGCATCACCTTTGCTCCCGACTTGGCCGCGGCGCAGGCCGCCGACACACCAGCGATGCCTCCGCCAATCACCGCAACGTCAGCTTCATAATAGACCGGAATATCCCTGCTCCATTTCACAGTATCCGTCCGTATTTGTGATATGGGGTCTTTATGCTGTGCATTTGTAGCGCGATTGCCCGTGAAGAGAGATGTTCCTGCTGCAATCGCACCGGTAATGAAATTTCTTCGTGCCGTCTTCATCTGTAATCCTCTTATGAGTTATAGCCGAAGAAAATAACGTCCTTTCTTTCTATGCCTACTGTTTATTGTGCCAAAACTCAGTCAAATCCATTCCGGAAACCTTATACCATCAAACCCTTGGCCCAAGCTCTTTGCAAGGTTTTAAATCGGATGGAAATAAGAAAAAATCCTTGGGATACGTTTTGCCGGGTCTTAATATTGCAAACGTATCAATGATACGCAATGGAGTGCAAACGAGCGCAGCGCCAATACCAACTGTCAACCCCTTGACACTTCCCCCCACAATCGGTGGCCCAAAAACCTCGAGAAGAAGCCAGAAAACTTGAATTTTCAAGACAGACTTGGTATTCTATTAGAAATGAGGCCAAGCGACATAACAGAGCAGGTATAAATGGCAAATCCCGGGTAATGCATAAATTTCTCTGTCCTGAACGTCAAATAAATAATGAATACTTAATACGTGGTAATCCGCTATTATGGTGAAATTGTAAGGCGGAAAACTGTTTCTAAAAATGTTAAATGGGAATGTCAAATAAAGGAAATGTATTGTGAGGAAAGTAAAAATAGCATCATTATTGTTGGCTTTTATGTTCACTGCGAACGTTTTCGGTGCGACAAAAATAGACCTGTCGAAGGCTAAGATAGTTGTTTTGAATCCGAAGAAAACGATATACAACAAGGCGGCGGATATGCTTCGGGACGAAATAGACAAGCGAACAAGGATAGGACTTGAGGTCGTTACGCGGATGCCGGGCAAGACCGTCCCGACTATTATGATAGGGACAGCCAAAAAGTTGGCCAGGAAGTCGTATCGGCCGCCGGTAGGTTTTGAGGTCCCATCCAAGGCGGACGGTTACGCTCTCTGGATTGACACGTCAAAGCGACAAGCGGCGACTATTTGTGCAGCAGGTTACGACGACAGGGGGACATTGTTCGCTGTAGGCAGGCTGTTGCGTTTGCTCGATATGGCCAGGGATAAGGTCGGGCTCAACAGTGATATTAAAGTATCGACGGCACCAACGTATTCGCTTCGGGGACATCAGCTCGGTTACAGGCCCAAGACCAATTCATACGACGGCTGGGATATAGGAATGTGGGAACAATATTACAGGGATATGATTGTCTTTGGGATGAATGCGGTGGAGTTGATTCCGCCGACAAGCGATGATGCTGAGGACAGCCCGCATTTTCCAAAGCCGAAGCTGGAGATGATGGTTTTGATGTCGCAATTAGCGGCGGATTACGGGCTGGACGTCTGGATATGGTTTACCGCGCTCGACAAAAAGGATGGCAAAAGGGTTGACTATAGCGACGAAGCAACAATTAACGAGTCTCTGGAAGAGTGGAGCGAAGTTTTCAAAAAACTTCCTAAGATAGACGACGTTTTTGTTCCGGGCGGGGACCCGGGTAATACTCATCCGTCAATACTACTACCTTTTATGAAAAAGCAGAAAAAGGTCCTGAACGAGTATCATCCAAATGCCCGGATATGGGTGTCGCCGCAGAACTTTGACCGCAAAGGTAGAAACCGTGATGGCTGGTACAAAGCATTTACCGATATCATGCAGAACGAACAACCCAAATGGCTCGATGGTGTCGTATTCGGGCCCACCGTCCCCGTGAGCCTGCCTGACCTTAGAAAAGACATGCCCCCGCAGTATCTCATAAGACGATACCCGGATATTACTCATACCCGAAGTGCTCCTTACGCGGTGCAGGATTGGGACAAGGCCTTAAATGATACTCTTGGCCGTGAGGCCATCAATCCTCGGCCGGTTGCTTATGCCCAGATATTCAGGGCGACTCAGGATTATGCCATCGGGTTCGTCAGCTACAGCGAGGGATGCAACGATGACTTCAACAAGATAGTCTGGAGCTGCCTGGGATGGGACCCGGATATGAAGGTCGAGGATATCGTTAAAGAGTACAGCAGGTACTTTATCAGTCAGCGATACGCCGACAAGTTCGCCCGGGGCCTTTTTGGTCTTGAGCAAAACTGGGTCGGGCCTTTGAAGGATAATGTTGGTGTGTATGTGACTTTGAACCTTTTCCAGGAGCTGGAGAAGAACGCGACTCCTCAGATGAAACTTAACTGGCGATTTCAGCAGGCGCTCTACCGAGCCTATTACGATGCCTACATCAGACACAGGCTGATATATGAAATGGAGCTTGAGGCCCAAGCGATGGATGTTTTGAGAAACTCCAGACAGCTTGGTTCACTAACTGCGATTGACAAGGCTGAAGCGATACTTGATAAGGCCACAACGCAGAAGGTGGCGACGGATTTGCGTCAAAGGGTCTTTGAATTGGCTGAGGCATTGTTCCAGAGCATCCGGATGCAGCATAGTGTCAAGAAGTATCACTCGCAGCGTTACGCCAATCTCGACGATATCGACGAGCCGCTCAACGACAGCAAAGATATGAAAGAAGATTTCGACGATATACGTAAGTTGGGTGCTGAAGACCAGAGGCTGGCAAAGATTAACCAGGTAATAGCAGAGTATTCGGCTAAATTGGCAGAGTATGAGAATAAGACAGCTCCCGCAAACTGGCCTGACTGGACCATCGAGTTCGATAATTACCAACGCAAACGCTCCGGGCTTTATAAACCATTCTCTGCCGAGCCGAGCGCAAAAGGTGGGATTATGGACAAAAGCTGACGCGGCCACCGCCTTCGATGACTTTGAGATCGAAATAGAACAGGAAGATTAAGACAAACGGGCCTGGGTATCTGTATTTGTTTTTGCATAAAAAGCACGGGCTGGCACGTCATCATGTGGTGATGGCTAAACCGTTGCCTGGTTGGAAATAATAAAGAAAGGAAAGCACTATGAAAACAACAAGTATGATTTTGATATTGTTATTTGTGGGCTGTTTGATGGGTTTTTCTCAGAAGGGGTTAGCCGCTGACAACGAAGCGATTTCATTCTCGAGTCTTCCGGCGGCAGTGCAGGAAGTTGCGAATCGCGAACTTGCCGGGGTTCGAATAACAGAGGTCGATGATGATGACTACGATGGGATCAAGGTGTATAAGATCGAAGCGGAGACCGTTGACGGCAAAGAATTGATGATAAAAGTTGGGCTTGATGGAACGCTCTATCAGAAAGAGGTAGAAATAGGTTTGCAGGAGGTTCCCAAGGCAGTTCTGGATGTATTCAGGAAAGAGCTGGGCAATGCCGATGACGATGTCGATGAGGTGAAGCGAATAAGCAAACAGGGCAGGGTTCAGTATAATATCGAAGCGGAAATTTCCGGAAAGGGTATAGAGCTAAAGATCGCCGCCGACGGGACGCTTCTTGAAAAGGATGTCGATGACGATGATGGTGACGATGATGATGGTGACAGCGATGGCGGGGGGGTGCTCGCTGGGATATTGTTTGACAGCATGGATTTTACGAATCCCCGGGGCGGCCTTGATCTGTTGCCGAGCCTGGATATGAGATGGGGCCCGGAGCGCGGCAAAGGGTGGTCGGCCCGGTGGATCGGGGGCATCAACGGGCCTTATTTCGGCGATGTCACTTATACCGTCGAGACCAACGGCAAGGTTCGGCTGACGGTTGCCGGCTACGTCGTAATCGACACGCTCACCAAAAACGGCTCTCTTACGGCGGTGACGAGGATGGCCAAGGACGGAGGAGACTGGATTCAGATCGAATATGTTGCTATCGAAAGCCCGTCTTATATGCGTATTTACTGGCAGTGGCCGGGCCAGCCCAAGGCGATTGTGTTTAATGACGAGCTGGATTACGATGACGACGATGTCCCCGGTTATGGCGTCGAGGACCAACGCAAAGATGATGAGAATGAAAAGGTGTCTCCGCTATTGCCGCGTTTCACCGGAGGCCAGCCTTCGGTGGTGAACCTGGAGTATCATGACGGTCGCGTGCGGCCGATTGTTGGTTCGCATAGTTTCCAGGTCATGCGAAGCAACCGCACGCATCCCGAGCTTGCGGTCAAAGATGTTCCTTACTATCCTGAGGATGGATATGAGAAGATAGGCTTTATGTACAATCACGCTCCTATGCTTTGTTACTGGCAGGATATGTTCTGGCTTTTCTACCGCAGCGGACCTACTAACGAACATGAGGAACCCTGCTACAATCTGATAACATGGTCAAAGGATGGAAGGAACTGGGAAAAACCAGAGACTATCTTTCCGGCTAAAATATTCCGCAACCAAAGCGGAAGAAATAAAATGCAGTACAGCATCGCCCATCAGCGTATGGCGTTTTACGTCGCAAAGGACGGGCGTTTGCTGGTCAGCGGTTTTTACGGGATGCCGCCCTCACCCAATAATGGCAACGGTGTCGGAAGGGTCATCAGAGAAATTTACGGTCCGGGTAAATACGGCCCGATTTATTGGGTGCGATACAACAGACACCAGCGATTCAGCAAGGACAACTCGCCGCATTTCCGGTTCTACAAGGAAGCGCCGGACAAGGAATTCGTAAAGGCAGTTGACGAGCTGCTTGCAAATAACCTGATGGTCCAGCAGTGGTACGAAGAGGAGCGCGACGACGGCGGTCGTTCCTGTGCGCTGGTGCCCGATGATGATGACTTCGATGCCAAGGCCTTTAACTGGTACACACTGCCGGACGGTAAGATCGTCGGCATGTGGAAAGGTCGATGGATGGCACTGGCTGATAAATGGGAGCGAGGCTATTTCAAAGCCGTGGGAATGGGCAGGGATATCTATTACAGCGGCGCCAAAATATGGGGACAGCGCACCTCTGACGGCCGTTATGCACTGGTCTATAACCCTGTCCTGGAAGGTCGTCATCCGCTTTCGGTAATCACCAGCGATGACGGTCTGAATTTCAATACGTATTTTCTCAACGCCCATGCGGAAGCCCCGCCGACACGTTTCGGGGGTCACTCCAAAGACGGGGGCGGCAGCGGTTATGTTCGCGGTATCATTCCGGGCAACGGAACACCTCCCGGCAAGGCGATGTGGCTGACTTATTCCTGCAACAAGGAAGATATCTGGGTTTCGCGGGTTCCCGTTCCGATCACCGGGACTGTCGGGAAGGATATTAGTGATGATTTTGAAAATATGAAGCCGGGACAAGTGGTGACGAACTGGAATATTTACAGTGGTATCTGGACACCGGTCGCTGTTGTTCAGGACAGGGCCAATAAGGTTCTCAGGCTCCAGGACAAGGACCCTTATGAGTATGCCAAGGCTGTTCGGGTATTTCCGGAGGCGACGCTGACCAGTCTTTCATTCAGGTTGCGTCGGCACCGGTCGGGTAAGGGTGACATTGAGGTCGAGGTTCTTAACTACAAGGGGCAAAGACCTGTTCGCATCAAAATCGAAGGCAGCAGCGGCAGGATCAAAGCAAACAAAGGAGCCGAACTAATAGACATCGGGTCATTAGCTGCCGGCAAGTGGCTTAAATTCGACATTGCCGTTGACACTGTAACGGGCGTGTATGACCTGAAATTGAACGGCAAGATGGTGGTTTCCGATGCGGCCTTTGCCGAACCTCTGACCTTCGCGGATAAACCCTATCCGTCAAGATTCAGAATGCCGACGGTTGAACGCATCGAGTTTCGCACCGGAGCATACAGGCTGACGGACTTCAGCAGATACGGTTCCGGTGACAATGGGTGCCTTAAGGGCGGCGGTGATTTGCCTGGTGCCGATGACGCTGTCAAAAACGCAATCTTCGATATCGATGATTTCCGAACTTCCGGTGTAAAACCGTGATGGACGGGCGAAAACGCTGCCAGAAACCGCGAATGGGAAGGGCCATTTTGACTGAATATCGCCGATAGGCCTGGATATCGGTATTTTTTTGCATAAAAACCACGGCATGGGACGTTATACATTGGCGTCGAAATGCAGAATATCGCTCGGTTGATTTTTTAGAAAGGAAAACACAATGAGCAAGATGATGAGACTATTTGTAGTAATTTGCATTTGCATAACAGGGTTATCGAACCTTGTTAATGTGGTAGAAGGCGTTTCGCTTTTTGGCCTTCCGGTGGTTGTGCAGGAAGTAGTAAAGCGTGAGTTTCCCGGGGCGATTGTTACCGAAATCGACGATGGTGAATTCGACGGGACCGACGTCTATGAGATAGAGGGAACGTCGGCTGACGGCATGGACTTTGAGTTAGAGATCGGCGCCGACGGGACTCTTTATCAAAAAGATGAGAAGGTTCGTTTGCAGGATATTCCCTCGGCGGTACTTGCTACGCTCAAAAAACAACTTGGCGATGTGGCGCCGGACGACTTGAAGCGAATGACCGAGTACGGCAAGGTTTACTATGAGATCAAGGCTGAAGGCATGGGCAAAGAGGTCGGGTTGAAGATCGGAACCGACGGGACAATTCTCGAAAAGGAAGTCAATGGCGAAAAAGTAGATGATGTTTCTTCGCCTGTCTTTGGCTCTACTGCTTTGGTCTCGCCTGGCGAACCGGGCAGTGATGAATTGCCTCTGCAGTATTTGGGGCCGGACCTGCCGGACAAAACAGCCGCAGACGGTAAGCTTATGTATTCACCGGGTGTGCAAAACATCCAGGTCAGCCGTGCCAACCGCAAGCATCCTCCGGCTTTTCCCGCAGGAACTGAAAACGAAAAGGGCTGGACCTATCAGCACCATGTCGGCATGGGCGAATGGAAGGGTAAGCTTTACGGTATCTGGGACATGACCCACGTTGGCGAGGACAACCCTCCGGTCCGTCTTGTTTACGCTACAAGCGATGACGGATTCAACTGGACGCAGCCGAAGGATTTGTATCCTTTCAACAAGGCTTACAACTCGCGTTTCTATTTCTACCATTCAAGCAACGACCGCATGCTGGTGTTTGCATCCGGTTGGTATCCGACAGACAATGTCGCTGAGGACAGGAAGATCAGGTTGTATGTTCGCGAGATCACGGCCGACCACAAGCTCGGCAAAATCTACACTTTAATCAAACCGGCGGCAGACCACCCGCCTGCCTATACCGAAAGCAAAGACGCCGGTTTCCTGCAGGCCTGTCGCGAAGTGCTCAACAACAAACCCCTGCTCGAACAGGCAGATTACGGCATCCTGCTGGGTGACAAGAAGATGAAATGGCACGATGGCAAGAACTGGCCCGGCGGCAGGATCCCCTCTATTGGCGGAGACCTTTGGATCTTCGGCAAATCCATTTGTTTCTACCACCGTAAGGACGGTGTGCTGGTTGCCAACTGCAAAATGGGCTGGGTGACACAATCCAGAGATGAGGGCGAGACCTGGTCGTTCCCGACAATCCCCAGAGGAATCAAAGGCGGCGGCGGAAAAACCTGGGCACAGGCAACGCCGGACGGCCGTTACACAATGATCTACATTCCGCAAGGCGATAATCGATATCCGATGGCAATTACGACAAGTGATGATGGTATTACCTTTAAGGATATGCGTGTGATTCACGGCGAGGTTCCGCCGCAGCGATACGAGGGCAGAGCCAAGCCCTTAGGTCCGCAGTATCTGCGCGGATTAACTGAATGGGGCAGCGACGGTTCGCGCAATGAAAAAGACTGCGTCTGGACGTTCTACAGCCTGAGCAAAGAGGATATCTGGGCCAGCAGGATTCCGCTTCCGGTTGTCGCAGAAGGAAAACATGCCAACGACAATTTCGACAATATCGCGACCGGCCCGAGAGTTCCCGAGTGGAATACTTACAGTCCCACATGGGCGCCGGTCAGTATCGCGGCAAAGGGCCGTAATCATTACTTGCAGCTTGAGGACCGTGAACCTGTCGACTATTCCCGTGCGATACGAACGTTCCCGGTCAGCAAGACTGTCAATGTAAGTTTCCGCATTGCCGCTGAGCAGGCTGATTTGGGCGGGCTGGAGATAGAGTTGCTTGGCGAATTGGGCAGCCGTCCGGTTCGTCTGACACTGAACGACAAGGGCCGGGTACAGGCGCTCGATAGTCGACAATCGGCAGTAGAATCATTCTCGTCGGGCTTGAGCGGCACTTATTTCAACAAGGCGGATTTTCGGGACCCTGATGATGAGGTTGATGTCCTCGGCAATTTGGATCAGAACTGGGGCGATAGCAAAGGCAATGATTGGAGCGCGCGGTGGACCGGTGTTATCGAAGGGCCGTATAGCGGGGAGGTTACCTTCAGTGCCAAAGCTACTGATGGCCTGCGTCTGATTATCGCAGACAAAGTCGTCATCAACGGCCTCTCGATGTACGGAGCTCGCACAGGGAAAGTCACTATGAAAAAGGGCCAGAAAACGCCTATCACCTTGGAATTCACCTCGGCACAAGGCAAGGCGGCCCTTCACCTTTCGTGGTCGTGGCCGGGTCAGGGTAAAATCATCGTACCGGCCGCGGCGTTGGGCCATAAGGAAGAAGCGAAGATCAGACCTGTAGACCTGATGGCATATAAAGCTGGTAAGTGGCTTAATTTTAATATCAGTACTGACTGCTGGACAGGTAAGTACACTGTTGCTGTGAACGGTCGGGAAGTGCTCAAAGATGCAGGCTTTGCGGAACCTTCGTCGATGGTGTACGCCCTTTCTTTCCGTACGGGCGAGTATCGCGGCGATCCAGGGGAACGAGCCGAACGGGACATCCCCAACACGGAAGAGCCTTTGACGAAGGTCACCTATCGCATCGATGATGTGGTGACTGGTAAATGAAGGAAAATGGTGTAGCGGTTATGGTGATTAAACATGGTAAGCGTTAAAAACTTGCTATTTCGAAGGCAATAAGAAAGAAAGTCAGTACGAAAAGGGCGGGTTTGATGCTGCTGTTTGTCGGTGGCTTAATCGCCTTTTCTCAGCAGGCGTTCGCTGCCGGCGAATATGCCCCGAAGGATGCTTTTGTTGGCGGTTCCAGTCATCCTTATTACGGCAGGGACCATGGTGGTTGTACGACGACTCCGACAATGAATTATGCGGTGCATATTACGTTCGTGTCGACCGATTAAATTGATACATTTTATGGTTCAATCATGTATAGACAAACGAGAAGAGAATTTCTGAAAATGGCGGGGTCGGCTGTGGCTTCGGCTGGAGCGTTATCGTGGTTGCCGGGTTGTGCAGCTGCTGGCCCGACAGCAACGGCAAAGATGAAACGGCCTAACATAATCTTTATCTTAATTGACGACATGGGCTGGAAAGACCTTGGCTGCTACGGCGCTTCCTTTTTCGAAACGCCAAACATTGACCGACTCGCGGCTGAGGGTATGCGCTTTACCGACGCTTACGCAGCTTGCGCGGTATGCACTCCGACCCGAGCCAGCATCATGACGGGCAAGTATCCCGCGCGTCTGCACATGGATGGACACATCCGTCCGGACCTCAAGCCTTACCCGACAGGTTCAGGCAAGCTCATCAACCCCCAGTTCAAGCAGTGGCTTGAACCATCCGAAGAGACCATTGCCGAGGCGCTCAAGA
>CAZOUM010000009.1:0-57037 GCA_964582985.1 uncultured Pirellulales bacterium
TCGATGCTCGATACTCGATGCTCGATACTCGATACTCGATACTCGATACTCGATATTGGATGCCGGATGCTCGTGGGAAAAGAAGCGGAGTTACAAGAGTCGAGATTCAAAAGTAATCAGACAAACGCGTGAAATTGCTGTATGAGTAATTTCGTATATTTGCCGGGCTTGCCATCGCCGACCAATTTATCGTCGAATTTGACCACAGGTACAATATCTTTCGTAGTTACCGCAATGAAAAGCTCGTCGGCAGAGCTTGCCTGCTGAGGTATAAGCGATTTCTCAATTATGTTTAGTCCTATTGTTTTGCCTGCATCTATTGCAAATTTGCGCGTGATAGAGGGCAGAATGTTAGCTGTAAGGGGAGCGGTTTGCAGACTTTGTCCTGAGACCTCAAAGAACGCTGAGCCTGCGCCTTCGGTTATTAAGCCGGCCTCATCGACAAGTATTGCCTCTTCACAGCCTTTTCCGGCAGCGTCGGCCCGGGCGAGAACATTGGGTAACAGATTAAGCGATTTTATGTCACATCTTCTCCATCGCCAATCAGGGTGTGTGGATACTGCAATGCCTTTGGTTTTTAATTCTGTGTCATCAGGCAACTCGGTGACGGTCAGGAAAAAATTCGGCTTTAGGTCGGTTTCCCACGTATGGCTTCTCGGAGCCGAGCCTCTGGTAATGTGAAAATATATTTTGGCATTTGCAATGTCCGCGGTGTCAAAGGCCTTGAGGACCCGGGAGCGAATCCGGTCGATGTCCACTCCGGCAATTTCGATCGCTGCAAGACTATTGGCGAATCTCTGCAGGTGTTCTTCCAGCGCAAAGACTTTGCCATCGTAGCTTCTCACTACTTCGTAGACCCCGTCACCGAAGTAAACGCCGCGGTCTAAATAAGCTGACTCAACTTCCTCAGCAGGCACGATTTTGTCATCTATCATCGCTATTTGCATAAAATTGCTCCCGAGAACGCTGTCGCCGGAGATTTTAGCCTTGTCTTCTGTAATGGAATACAAAAATATAAGATAATTTGCTTTACAAGGAAAGACCGAGTACATAGAATATCGCGGCTTAGTTGACTTTTTTTGAGTATGAAAACTGGGAGTTATTTAATGTATGCCGTAATTGAACAAGGTGGAAAGCAATATAAGGTCGCAGAAGGCGATTGTTTGAATATCGAGCTGACCGATGTTTCGCCGAATGCTAAGACGCTCAATTTGGATAAGGTTTTGTTTGTAAGTGATGGCGAAAACGTCAAAATCGGCACGCCGTATGTGGATGGTGCAAAGGTGGTTGCCTCATTCAAGACCACGGCTGAGGAGGCGGTAGTTAAAGGCAAGAAGCTCTATCCGATGTACCTTCGCAGGCGCAAAAACAGCAAAAGACGCATTGGTCACCGGCAGAAGTATCTTGAAGTAGTAATTGACAAAATAAAAGCCTGATATGCAGGGCTGAATTTATAGAAGCAAAATCACTTTTGCTTGGGGTTGCTGTTTTTCACCCGCGCTTCTTCACTTTCCCTGGTGATGAGGTTGTCCGCGAAAGACCGCCATTTGTCGGGGCCGTTCTGAACGAAATATTCAAACGACTTGTCATCAACCAGTTGGCCTAAGAGCGCTTTGCGGTCAGTGGGGTTGGCCACCTGCTCAATAAGGTATTTGCGAAATGCTTCCAGTTCGGCCAAGAATTGGCCGTGTTTTTCGGTGAAGGTCTGCTCTAATTTCTTGCGTAAGTGACCGGCATAGGCGGGGCAATTGCCTTCTGTGCCGATGGCGACTTGCAAATCGCCGCGTTTAACAACAGCGGGTACGAAGAAATCGCAAAGCTCCGGCTCATCAACAACGTTACATAAAATTTCCAGCTCCTGGCAATCCTTGTAAATCTGCTTGTTGAGTTGGCTATTATTCGTTGCAGCTATGACAAGTACAGCGCCCATAAGATAGTCTTTGGAATATTTGGATTTTATTAGCTTAGCTGTGGTTCTCTGACAAAGAGCCGTCATCATATCATTGAGTTGTTCGGCTACAATCACGAGCCGGGCGCCGGCATCCAGCAGTGCTTGGGCTTTTCTCGCCGCTACTACTCCAGCCCCTATCACGACAACCCGCCTGCCACTGAGTTCGAGATATATCGGATACTTCGCCATTGCAGCATTATTATAGCACCGGCTGGCCGGCAGCAACATAGAATTTGAAGGAAATGAAACGAATGGTCTGGGAAGTAAGACAGCTTGTCCAATCCGATTTTTGAGGTGAACTTCGGGCTTTTCAATTCGCAAAATCGTTGGTATTTTGGTAAACTCCTGGGGTTGGTAGTTAATCATTCGTACCTGGTGGAAGAACATGGATGAAGCCACGAGATTACAGCCGCCTTTGGCCGAAGCTGATGTGCGTTCGCTAAGAGCGGGGGATGAAGTTCTGATAACGGGCGTTGTCTACACGGCCCGGGATATGGCGCACAAAAGATTGTGCCAGTCGATAGAGGCTGGGGAGGCGCTGCCCTTTGAACTTGACGGGGCAATTATCTATTTTGTTGGGCCTACTCCTGCCCGGCCTGGGCGGGTAATCGGCGCTGCCGGTCCCACCACGTCATCGAGAATGGATGCTTTCAGTCCTAAGCTAATTGCTCGTGGCCTGCGGGCAATGATTGGAAAAGGGTATCGAGGCAGCGAAGTCAGAGAGGCCCTGAAAAAATACGGTGCGGTGCATCTGTCCGCTATCGGTGGGGCGGGGGCGCTGCTGAGTAAGCACATTGTTTCGGCAGAAGTGATTGCCTACGAGGATTTGGGGACAGAGGCGATAAGGAGGCTTGAAGTGGTTGATTTCCCAGCTATCGTGGCCTATGATGCGAACGGCGAAACCGTCTATAAGGAGGTCTGAGATTGAAAGTTGCACTGGTTGGTCTGCTGCAGTCCGGCAAGAGCACTATCTTGTCGGCCATCAGCGGCAAAGCGATGCCACCGGCTGGCTCGACGGCGATTGAAGAAGCTATCGTGCCGGTTCCGGACGAGAGACTGGCTTGGTTGGCCGAGCATTACAAACCAAAGAAAACAACCTACGCAACAATCGACTGCCTTGATATACCGGGCTTTAATTTCACTGATGAGCATGGCCGAGCGGGAGCAAGGCGACTGATTAACCAAATAAGAACCGTCGATATGCTGGTTTTGGTCGTGCGGGCATTTGAAGACCCAACGGTGCCGGCTTATCGAAATAGGGTAAATCCCGCCGGAGATTTGACCGAGTTGAAAACCGAACTGCTGCTTGCCGATTTGGAGCTTGTTGCCACGCGGATAGAGAGACTCGAAAAACAGGTCAATAAACCAATCAAAACCCAGGCACAGGATAAAGCAGAGCTGGCTTTGCAAAAGAAATTGCAGCAGGCGATTGAGTCAGAAAAGCCGATCAGCTCAGCTATTGAGACCGAAGCCGAACGCGAAATGATTAAGTCGCTCGGATTCCTGACCTTAAAGCCGATTGCAGTTGCGGTTAATATTGGAGAGGAACAGTTAGGCGAGAAGTTTGATTTTGGGGACGTAGTTGGCGACTCTGTGCCGGTTGTCACGATTTGTGCGAAGCTGGAATATGAGCTGGCCCAGTTGGATGCCGACAGCAGGCGCGAATTTATGGCTGATATGGAGATTACAGAGTCAGCCGTAAGTAAATTCGTGAAAAGTTGCTATTCGGCGCTGGGGCTAATTAGCTTTTTGACGGTTGTCTCAGGTGAGCTGCGTGCGTGGCCTATAAAGCAGGGTACTGTCGCGCTTGACGCAGCCGGTAAAGTGCATACGGACATCAAGCGAGGGTTCATAAGGGCCGAGACTTTTAGTTTTGACGATTTTAAGGAGTTTGGTGACGAGAAAGCCCTCAAGGCCGCCGGCAAAATCCGCCTCGAAGGTAAGGAATACGTTGTTCAAGATGGTGACGTCATCAATTTCCGATTTAACGTTTAAAACCAGTGAAAGACTTAAGAACGCTTTGCAAACATCAACAACGAAGGAGAAGATTATGCGAACGAAGACAACGGTATTTGTAGTTGGCTTTGCCTGTGTGGCCTTTCTTTTGGCTGGCTGCCGGGATGCTGCAAAAGACAGAGTTGTGGGAAGAGCGAGCGAGCGCGATAAAAAAGAGGCGGATTACCTTCAGATTGTTAAGTCGTATGCGGAAACTTTGATTGAGCACGGGCGAGACACTTACGGGAAAAGCAGCTCGCCTTTGATTGCCACAACATTGGACCGCAAGACTCTTAGAGTTTTTGAAGAGGAAGAGTTGGATAAGCTTTGGCAAATGCGTCTAAAAGACTGGGAGAATTGGCGCGTTCGCAATCGTGACCGTATGATGACGGGCGCCAATCCCATGCACGACCAGAACCTGTATCAGATTCTTTATGCCTTAACTGAAATAACCGGTGATAAGCGCTACGCCAAAGAGGCCGACAGAACAATAAGATGGTTTTTCCGGCACTGCCAAAGCCCGGTCACCGGTCTGATGGCTTGGGGCGAACATATAGGCTGGGACTTTAATACCGAGACTCTCATCACCTGGAGAAAGGGCAAGCACCACGGTGGCAGGATGCAGGAATATAACACCCACGAGTTTGCCCGGCCGTGGGTACTCTGGGAGCGGTCGTTTGAGCTCGCCCCACAGGAGTGTGAAAGATTCGCTGCAGGTCTTTGGGACCATCAGATTGGCGACCATAAAACAGGCAACTTTTCCCGCCATGCCAATTACGAGATACATCAAACATTCATAGATTCCGAATATCCGCGGCATGGCGGTTTCTATATTGCCACTTGGGCGGAAGCGTATCGTCACACAAAGGATCCGTTGTTGGCCAAAGCTATCGAGACACTTGTGGATTATTTTGACGGGCGTCGAAACCCGCAGTCAGGAGCACTTCCAGCCGAGAGCGCTCCGCGGTCAAAAGGCAAGGTTCTTTGGGCGACGAGTAACCTGTCTCTGGCCATTGACCTTTGGGACAGTGCCGACAAGATGCCTGGGGAATTAGCAAAGAAGATGCGCCAGTGCGCATCGAGGACAGATGAGGTTTTCCTTAAGCTCGGTCACGAGCTCAGGCCGGGAGGTAAAGGTTTTCTTATCACAACCTATACCGATACGCTTCAGCCGGTGGAGCGGGGGGCCTATACCGGGCCATGGGGCCATGCTGGCACCGCGAATCTGTGCCTGCTGCGCTATCAACAAGTGAAGCTCGATGGCTACAAGTGGCTTGGGCTTGCCACGGCCACGCTGTATTTGAAAAGTGAGCCGGAGGTCAAAGCTGCCCTGCATCCGGGTACGCTGGGCCAGATAATTTACCTGATGCTGGGTGCGTATGAACTCACCGGTTACAAGTGGTACCTCAACCGCGCCGATGACTATGCACAGCGGGCAATTGAGCTGTTCATAACCGATGACTCACCTTTGCCCAAATCGACTTCCAAACACACTCACTATGAGGCTGTTACCGGCAGTGATACCTTGATGATGGCCCTGCTGAAGCTTTGGGCTATCAAAAACCGGCCTGATTTGAAGCTTAGGCTTGTTTACTGTGACCGCTGAGCCTGCACATTTAAGCAGAACCGGCGACCTCATCAGTTTCAAATTTGTGTTAGTGCAACGTATGGCAAAAGTTATAATTTGTTGCTACAAGTGTATCTTTTTTGCAAAGTAGCGCTTATCGGAGAGATTTTATGAAGGCGGTTGCACTGACAGGTATTCGGCAGATGAAGATGATTGATGTACCGGAGCCGAGTATTAAAGATGATAGTGACGTTCTGTTGAAGGTCGAAATGGTGGGCGTCTGCGGCTCCGATGTGCACTACTACGAGATAGGCAGAATCGGTTCTGAAGTTGTCGAATATCCATTTATACTTGGGCATGAGTGTGCCGCGATAGTCAAAGCGGTTGGCGGTGCTGTTACTCACGTCAAAGTTGGGGACCGTGTGGCCGTTGAGCCGGCAATAGTATGCCACGATTGCGACCAGTGTAAACAGGGCAGAGAGAATACCTGCCGAAACCTGAAATTCCTCGGCTGCCCCGGCCAGGTTCAGGGCTGTTTGTGCGAGTACATTGTTATGCCCGAGGATAGCTGCTTCCCTGTCGGCGATAAACTTACTTTCGCGCAAGCAGTTTTGTGCGAACCGTTGGCTATAACCATATATGCTGTCAAGCAGGCCCATTTGCGAGAAGGCTCAGACATAGCGATTCTTGGAGCGGGGCCAATCGGTTTGAGCTGTCTGATTAGTGCCAGAGTCGAGAATGCAAAGAGCTGTTACGTTACCGAGAAGGTCAAAGAAAGAGTGGAAGTTGCAGCGAATAGCGGTGCGACCTGGGTCGGCAACCCAAATGAGGAAGATATAGTCAAAGCAATTCTTGAACAGCAACCGGCCGGGTTGGATGTGGTTTTTGAATGTGCCGGACAGCAGGAGACATTAGACCATGGGGTCGAGCTGCTCAAGCCAGGCGGCAAACTGATGCTTATTGGCATTCCACGCGTTGAAAGGATTTCTTTCGTGATTGAGAAGATGCGCCGAAGGGAGATTACCTTGGTAAATGTTAGAAGGCAGAACAAGTGCACGCAGCGATGTATCGATTTGATAGCCGCCGGCAAAATCGATGTAGATTTTATGGCGACTCACAGATTCAAGCTTGAGCAGAGCCAGGATGCTTTTGATATGGTTGCCGGATATCGTGATGGCGTGGTCAAGGCAATGATTGAACTATGACCCTATGAAAAAGGCAAGTATTATCAGCATCGGCGATGAGATTCTCAGCGGTCAGACAATAGATACCAACGGTCCATATCTAAGCGAAAAACTACTTTCAATCGGCATACCAGTTGTTAGCTCCTACACAATTGGCGATGACATTGATTCGGTTGTGCGAGTGTTGGGTTTGGCAAGCGATGATGCTGATGTGGTATTAGCCACCGGCGGTTTGGGTCCAACTGACGATGATTTGACGCGTGAGGGATTTGCGATATTTCTTGGTACCGAGCTTCAATTGGAAAACGAGCTTTTGGAAAGAATAGGGGATTTTTTCACGCATCGAAACCTGCAGATGCCGGTCAGAAATAAAGCACAGGCGTATATACCCTCCGGAGCAAAATCGCTTGCGAACAATGTGGGTACAGCGCCGGGCTTTATGGCTGAAGCAAAAGGGAAATTGCTTATAGCTTTGCCGGGCGTGCCGTCGGAAATGAAGCAGATGTTCGAAGAATCGGTCTTCGAAAAGCTGGGAGCGTTAGCTGACAAACAGGTGGTTGTTGTGCGAAAGCTTAAATGCTTTGGGGCAGGTGAATCAACAATCAGTGAACTACTCGGCCCTCTCATGCAACGTGGTAGAAACCCGCTAATCAACTGCACAGCCAAATACGGTTTAATTACCCTGCACATTATCGCAACAGCCAAAGAAAAAAGCCGGGCACAACAAACGGTTGAAAAAGACGAAGAATCGCTGCGGAATATACTTGGGGAGCTGATTTACGGCACGGGAGAGCAGACCTTGGCCGAAGTGGTAGGGCAGAAATTGACTCAACAGAAAAAGACAATTGCCGTGGCCGAATCCTGTACGGGCGGCACCTTAGCAAAGCTCATAACTGATATCCCGGGAGCAAGCAGGTATTTCATACAGGGCTGGGTTACTTACAGCAACGAGGCGAAGACCAGTGAACTTGGTGTGTCCACAGAGCTGATTCAGGAATATGGTGCGGTGAGTGACCAAATCGCGGAGGCTATGGCACAAGGTGCGAGAAAAAAAGCTGGCACGGATTTTGCGATTGGCATAACCGGTATAGCCGGACCAACCGGCGGTACCGAGCAAAAACCCGTCGGGCTGGTATATATTTGCGTGGCTTCGGAAAGCGGATGTGAGACTCAGCGCTTTATTTTTTCTCACCATAGGGGCTCCATACGCCTTCGAGCAGCCCAGATGGCCCTAAATATGCTCCGATTGAGGTTGCAGAATTGACTTAATGCCCCGGAAATGGTATAATAATGCTTGGCAGGATATACGGAGTGCAAGTCGTATATGGCAAGAGCGCGTAGACATTTAGGTGAGATACTCTACAGAGCCGGGGTGGTCGAAAAACGTGCGCTTGTCAACGCCATAAGGGCTTCTAAGGCCAGTAATAAACGGCTTGGTCAGATATTGCTCGAGCTCGGTCTTGTGGACGAGGAAACGCTGACCAAGGCGGTCGCCAGACAATTTGCGCTAAAATATGTGAATTTGGACAAGACTTCTATTCCGCCCGAGGCGATGAAGCTTATCCCTGAAGATATCATAAGAAGACATAATGTTCTGCCGCTGAGTATGAGTAATGGCAGGCTGAAATTGATTATAAGCGACCCGTTAGACCTGGATATGATGGATGCAGTTCGGTTTCGCTTGAATGCCGAGCTGGACTGCTGTGTTGCAAGTCTGTCCCAAATTCGCTCTTACATTGAAGGTTCGCTCGATAGAGCGAAAAAGGAAAGAGGCGACAGGCTCAAACACAGTATTGATGCAACTGCTGCCGAACTTGCCGATGCGGGTCACGAGTTAAAAGCAGAAGCACTTCGTGCCGGAGCTGCAGAGGGCGGTGAGGACGGCCCTGTCGTCAGACTCGTGAACCTGATAATAGATGGTGCCTATTATATGCGGGCCAGCGACATCCACGTCGAGCCTATGGCCGATAGGATACGCATAAGATACCGTGTTGACGGTGTATGTTTGGAAAAGGACAACATTCCCAAGAATATGCAAGCGCAGTTAATTACGCGGCTCAAAATCCTATCGGGTATGGATATCGCCGAAAAGAGGCTGCCGCAGGACGGCCGGATTAAACGTGTGATTGGAGGGCAGGATATCGACTTTCGTGTTTCGTCTCTGCCGGGCTACCATGGGGAAAGTGTAGTACTGCGAATCTTGCGTCCCGATGCGGTCAATATTGGTATTCGATCATTAGGTTTTGAGCAGGATGATTATGAACGATTCATGCGGATAATTAAAAGGCCTAATGGAATCTTTTTGGTTACGGGGCCAACGGGTAGCGGTAAAACAACAACGTTGTATGCTGCGTTGCAGGAGCTTAATAAGCCTGATAAGAAAATCATTACGGCTGAGGACCCGGTGGAATACAACTTCGATGGGATGAATCAGTGTCAAGTTAAAGAAGAAATCGAATTTACATTTGACAGGATTCTTCGGGCAATGCTGCGCCAAGCCCCCAATATTATTCTTATCGGCGAAATCCGAGACGGTGTTGTTGCGGATACTGCTGTTCAGGCGGCACTTACCGGACATTTAGTTTTCAGCACCCTGCACACAAATGATGCCTCGAGTGCGATTACGCGTCTGATAGATATGGGAGTCAAACCGTTCCTCGTAGCCAGTTCGGTGCAGGCCATCATGGCCCAAAGACTGGTAAGGGTCATTTGTGAGAACTGCAAAGTCGTTGATAAGAACCCGGACCCACATTGCTTGCACCTGCTTAACATCTCGCCTGAAGACATTAAGAAACATCCAATCTACAAGGGAACCGGGTGCAGCAAATGCCAGGATACCGGTTTCAAAGGTCGAATCGGGATATTTGAGTTGGTTGAACTGAACAACGAACTTAGAGAACTGGCCTTTACAAAGGCACCTACCTCCGAATTGAGAAAAGGGGCTCAGGCAAGCGGAATGAGAACGCTTATGGATGATGGTAAGATTAAGATATTCAGAGGGATAACTACACCGAGAGAAGTTGCCCGAATGTCACAGGCTGAGGAACTCGCAGTAGGCTAAACCAAAAAAGTAGTTGAGGATTTTCTAATGGCAACAGTTAATATGGACAGGTTATTGCAAGCCTGCTTCTCGCAAGATGCATCAGATATACATCTTGTGGTTGGTCGACCGCCGGTACTGCGCATAGACGGCAGGCTAAGGTCTCTGGAGACCAAGGTTCTGGAACCGAATGATACGGTTGCTCTGATGAAGAGCATAACTCCCGAGCGGAATCAGCAGGAGCTGCAGGAGGAAGGTGGAACCGACTTTGGCTTTGCATTCGGCGATAAAGCGAGGTTTCGCGTGGCTATTTTCCGACAGAAAGGCAACATCACGGTGGTCTTGCGTCTTATACCGTCGAAAATTCTGACTTTTGAGGAAATCGGTTTGCCAAAGATTTGTGCTGCCTTGTGCCGAAGACCCAGAGGTATGTTTTTAGTTACCGGTCCGACGGGAAGTGGTAAAACTACCACCTTGGCGACTATGATAGATTATATTAACCAAAGCTTTGACCGACATATAGTAACCGTTGAGGACCCGATAGAGTACTACCATAATCATAAAAAATCTATTATTAACCAGCGAGAGGTCGGGATAGATGTTCCCAGTTTTGCCGAGGCGCTAAGGCGAGTTTTGAGGCAGGACCCCGATGTGATTTTGGTGGGTGAGTTGCGAGACTTGGAGACTATCGAGGCCGCAATCAGAGCTGCTGAAACCGGGCACCTTGTCTTTAGTACATTACATACAACAAGCGCTGCAGGAACGATTACCAGGATTATCGATATCTTTCCTGTAAACCAGCAGGAACAGATCCGCACCCAATTGAGCATCAACCTGATGGCAGTGCTCAGTCAGATCCTTTGTCCGTTAGCTACGGGTAAAGGAAGGATGGCGGCTTATGAGTTTATGGTTGTGACCCCGGCGATTTCCAATCTTATCCGTGAAAACAAGAGTTATCGAATCGATTCGAGTATACAAACAGGCAGAAAGTTGGGGATGCAGCTTCTTGATGACCATCTTTGGCAGTTTTACGATAAGGGGAAGATTACGTTAGAGGAGATGCTGGACAAAGCCCGGCAGCCCGGTGCCCTGCAAGATAAGGCTATGGCAAAACTGAAGGGCCTGAGGGCAAGACAACGCGCAGAGGAGATGAAGAAGGACGTAGGCCCAGTACTCCGGACGTAGCTGGTGTGCAATCGGAATAGCGGCAGATTTTCCAGCGTCTTTGAGCGTGCGACTGTGCTGGTACGAGCGCGAAACTCGTGTTGTCCGTTTTCTCTGTGCGGTAGAGGAAGTTATAGCGTGCTTTCTACCGGGCGAGCGAGCAAAGGGAATGGATAAACTGTTTCGTTTTGGGCGGTTGAGCGAATAATCGTGGAGGTCGCTGGTTGTAAGAGCTGTTGTTCAGGCAGCTTTCCGCTACTGGGCAGGCAGGATTTATGTTGCTTCGCATGCCAGTTCTTCGTAGACCGCTCCTATAAGAGTTTTTGAATAAAGGACTTAGGCGATTATGTTGCGTGGGCGTGAAGCTGGTAGGCGGGAGGTGAGACAGCCTTGACCGAGTCTTACAAACTAAGTGTCCAAGTTCTAATTTGTTTGCTTCAAAGGTCTTAATGTTGTATAATGAAGTCGAGATGGGTTGATTGTGAGGTGAGACCGAGATGGAAAGAATGAGTGTGCCAAAGAATCTTCCGCCGGTTGAGCAGTTGCGGGGTAGAACCCTCGGCAGGGTGCTCATAAAGATGGGTATTCTGACCAGGGAGAAGGTTCATGAGTGCTTGAAGATGCAGAAACAGCGTCGGGCGGCTGTACGGAGGGTGAATGTCGATGATGCTACTTTGGGTTCGCTGCAGATAGGCCAGATATTTCTTGAGCTTGGACTGGTGGATGAGAAGCAGCTTCAAATCGCGCTGGCAGCGCAGCGGGGAATGGAGTACGTAGACCTGAACGATATAGATATTCCTTCGGATATGGTTGAAAAGATACCGGCGCAAATGGCCAAGACGTATCGCATCGTGCCGATCGGGTACCGTGAGGCGGAAAACGAATTGAGCGTTGCAGTTGACAATCCCGACAATTTCAGGGCGACGGACGACTTGAGCACACTGATGGGTTTTAAGGTTACGGCGAAGATAACGGACCCTGAGGCGCTGGAGAGTGCCTTGACAAGGTACTACGGGACCGAAGAAGAGAACATCAATGAGCTCATAACCGAAATACAGGGGGACAGCTTCCTTGCAGAGTTCGAGGGCAGAAACCAGAGTATTGACTTGGATGAATTAAAAGAGCTTTCCGAGTCGAATCCTATCAAGAAACTGCTGAATCTTGTTTTGCTGCAAGCGATTCGGGATAAAGCGTCTGATATTCATTTTGAGCCGTTCGAACATGAGTACAAGATGCGTTACCGAATCGATGGTATACTTTATGAAATGATTCCCCCGCCAAAACACATCGCTGCGGCACTTAGTTCGCGCATAAAAGTTATGGCAAACCTGGATATTGCGGAGAGGCGACTACCGCAAGATGGCCGAATCTCGCTGACTGTTCAAGGCAAGCCTGTTGATTTGCGTGTTAGTGTTCTGCCCACAATGTTCGGAGAAAGTGTCGTATTGCGTGTTCTGGACAGGAGTCAAATCAGCTTGGATTTGGCAAAACTGGGTTTGAGGGAAGAAGATCGCAAGATAGTCAATCTGCTCATTCACAAACCCAACGGGATTGTGATTGTTACAGGTCCTACCGGGTGTGGGAAAACAACGACTCTTTACGCAGCGTTGAAGCAACTTAACAGTGTTGAGACGAAACTGATCACCACCGAGGATCCGGTAGAGTATGATATTGACGGTCTTGTTCAGGTTCAGATGAAGCCGGACATTGGGCTGACATTTGCGAGGTGTCTGCGGCATATACTCCGTCAGGACCCCGATATTATACTGGTTGGTGAAATTCGTGACCTTGAGACAGCAGAGATTGCGGCACAGGCGTCTCTGACAGGGCATCTTGTATTTACTACATTGCACACGAATGATGCGCCGAGCTCAATAGCCCGACTTTTGGATTTGGGGATCGAGCCATTTCTTGTTACGGCCACGCTTGAAGGTGTTGTTGCGCAGCGATTGGTGAGAAGGATATGTGGGCATTGCAAAACGGAATTTGAACCGACTGAGGCACAGCTAATGGAGTTGGGACTTACTCCGTGGGACACCAGGGGCAAGAAGTTCTATTATGGCCGAGGCTGTGATGAGTGTAATAATACCGGCTATAGAGGGCGAATAGCTATATTTGAGATTATGATGTTCAGTGATGAGGTACGTGACCTGATTATGAATCAGGCTTCGACAGGCGTTTTGCGGGCGGCAGCCCAAAAAGGCGGTATGAGGCTGCTGCGTGATAATGGTTTGGCTGCCATCTATGATGGCATTACGACCGTAGATGAAGTAGTCAAAGAGACAATTTCGGAGGCTTAAAGGAATGGAATTGACGAACTATCAATCCAGAGGAGGTGCTTAGAATGCCGCTTTATCAGTATATAGCGCTGGACTCACAAGGCGTCGAGGTAAAGGACAGAATAGAAGCCCTCAGCGAGAAGGAAGCGATAAGCAAGATACGTAATATGGGCTATTTTCCCACGAAGGTACGTGAGCGTGGTGCTGAGAAGAAAACGGACACCAGGGGTTTGGCGAGAGCTAAAAGAAGGCGTGGTGCGGGCGGAGGGGTCAGAATCAAAGCCGTAACGCAGTTTGCAAGACAGCTTTCGACGCTACAGGACGCAGGTCTGCCGATTCTGCGCTCGCTGAGGATTCTTGAGCAGCAGGAAAAGTCAGGAACGTTCAAGAGGGTTATTGGTTATGTGGCTGACGACATCGAAGGTGGTTCAACGCTGTCGGAGGCAATGGCAAGGTCCCCGCGCGCTTTTGACCGTCTATTTGTCAATATGGTGGCAGCCGGTGAAGCCGGTGGTGTGCTCGACTTGATCCTGGCACGTGTGGCGGACTTTATGGAGAAAAGGCAGAAGCTTAAAGCTCGTGTCAGAAGCGCGATGGTCTATCCCGTGCTGGTTTTGACCGCGGCATTTACCATCCTTTTGTTGTTGATGAAATACGTGATACCGAAATTTACCGAGGTGCTGACGGATATGTCGGAGGGTGAAGCGCTGCCGAAGGTGACGCAAATTGTGCTCGGAGTAAGCAACTGGGTAGCGTATCACTACGGCTGGCTAATTCTGTTGGGCGTGCCGTTTGGGCTGATTTTTCTCATCAAAATTATGAAGCGGTTTCGCGTCGGGCGACTGATTGTGGATACGGTCAAGTTAAAACTGCCGGTGATTGGCCAGCTCAGCGGCAAGATAGCCGTTACGCGGTGGACAAGGACGCTGGGAACGTTGATTGGCGCCGGCGTGCCGATACTGGATGCCCTTAACGTTACGCGTGAGACGGCGGGGAACGAGGTCTATGCCAATATGCTCGGCAACGTTCACGATTCCATCAGGCAGGGCGATACCTTTGCCAATCCGTTGCGGCAGTCGAAAACCGTCGACCTGATTGTCTCCAATATGGTCTCGGTAGGTGAAGAAACAGGCGACCTGGACAAGATGCTTTTGAAAGTGGCCGACAACTACGACGAACAGGTTGATGTGCTGGTTGCTTCGCTAATGTCGATGCTTGAGCCGATTATGATTATCGTGCTCGGCGTTATCGTATTGCTTATCGTGCTGGCGGTATTTTTGCCAATGGTGAAAATGATATCGACCTTAAGTTCCGTGTGATAGGTAGGAACCTAATAAATCAGGCGTTTATTGTGGGTAATATAAGGAGAATAAAGTGAGGCCGACAGTCAAACAATCCGACAAAAGGACGGCATTTACCCCGTTAGAAAAAAAGCCCCATCCTTTGGGTGTGGTAAAGAAGCGAGGGGGCGGCTTAGGGTCCCATTGGAGCTTTCTAACGGGGTTTACGATTATCGAACTGATGACCGTTATGAGCGTGATCATAATCCTGATAGGCCTGCTTGTGCCGGGCCTAAACCAGCTGCGGCGGTACGCCAAGGATGTGGCACAGAGAAATCAGTTCTACGCGATTGGCCTGGGCCTTGAGACTTTCAATGCCGAGTGGGACAACTATCCGTCTTCAAAGCCTGATATGGACCACTGCAGCGGTGCGGTGCAGCTTGCGGATGCTATGGTAGGCAGGGATTTGTTGGGCTATGACCCTACCGGAACTGGTGACCCGAATTCGAGCGCCCGAAGGCAGTATCTGCCCGTTGAAAAGGCCAATGCTTATAGGCTGAAAGATCTGTGGCAGACTCTTATAGCTATTCCTGTTGGTGAGCAACGCGTTTTGTGTGACATGTATTCAAACGTAGACCACCTTATCACGGACAAACCAGTTGGTATGCCGATACTTTACTACAAGGCAAATACATTAAGTTCGGGTGATATTTATGATTACGCCGACAATTCACCCATAGTTGCTCTTGACCTGCCGTGGAAACTGGGCGAGTTTCACCCGTTGAATCCGCTAAAATTTAGTGAACAAATAAGAAATGATGAAATCTGGGAGAGTTCAGGTCAAACGGTCGACAGGCCTTGTCGGGCCGATTCTTATATTCTGTTTTCGGCAGGGCATGACGGCAAGTATGGCACCGATGACGATATATTTAATTTTAGAAAGTAAAGTATCTGCGAGGACGCAGAAACCTGTTGGTTATAGTGACGGATTTATGGAAGGTGACAGCTATGAAGCGTAAGAGAACAGGATTTACGCTTGTGGAATTGCTGACGGTTCTGGCGATAATCACAATGCTGGTAGGTCTGCTGGTGCCGTCGATGGCCACTGTGCGCAGATTTGCACGAGAGACAAAGCAAAGGGCGCAGCTTATGACTATGGACCTGGCCCTGACGGCTTTTAGGGACGAATACGGCGAATATCCGGAGTCAGTTTTTCGCATGCCGTTCGATTACGGCGGAGCCCAAAAGCTCGCCGAAGCCCTACTGGGTAGAGACTTGATGGGATTTCATCCAAATTCTCAGTGGAATCTTGCTGACGGCGTATACGCGCCGACAGAAGATAATTTGAGACAAAGAAGAGGGCCGTATCTGGAGCTTGGAACCGCCAACGCGTTTCAACTCGGGGTGGTATCCGGTGTCGGTGGACATGACGGATTGTTTCTTGACACAAGCTGGGGCACAAGCGAATTGAACCATCATACATTTGTAATTTGTGATGTGTTTGGCGTAAGGAAATTAACTTTGGCTAACGGCAGGACCGTCACGGCGGGGACGCCAATTCTTTACTACCGTGCGAACGTCTCCAGCAGGACTTTTCAAGATAGTGGTGCTTGGGAAGCGTGCATTTACAGCGCGTATGATAATCTAACCCTTCTTAGGCTGGGGGTTTTGACGCCCGATGGGTCACGTGGCAGGGACCATCGACTTGTTAGTGGTGATGGCGCGTATTTAATTAGCCCGGAATACAAGCTCTGGGACCCGAAAGTTGCGATACCGTGGCCTCACAGGCCGGATTCTTACATATTGATTTCAGCAGGTGTTGATGGCGAGTATGGGACGGCTGACGACATTACTAATTTTGGAGATTAGTTGGTAGTTGACGGAGGACAGTTTGCAGGTGATGAGATGCGGGTTTTTGATGTTCGGCTTTTTGCGAGATATAAACGATGAAGTCCGATATACGACATATCGTATACGAGACGGGAGCGATGGGGCGTGGGGGGCGAACCGAAGCCGGCGTGACGCTTGTGGAGATGCTGATTGTTCTGGCGATAATCACGCTTTTGGCCTCGCTGGTAATCGGTATGGCCACCCATATTGATAATCAATCCAGGGGGAGAGAGCTCGAAGGCACCTTTGCCGTGCTGGAGAGCGCATTGGAGGAATATCGCGAACAGACAGGTGGTTTTCCCGAGCAGCAGGACGAGGGCGTTGCGACCCGTATCGAACGTTCGGAATTCCTTTATCGGGAACTCAATAGAATAGCAAGCTCTCGGAAGATATTAGAGCGAATCAGCGATTCGTCAATACAGGATAGAACTACCAACGATATCGTGGAGATATATGACCCCTGGCGAAGTGTGTTGGACTACAGATACGACCGGCTCATTAATAGTTATCCACAGCTTGTATCGGCTGGGCCGGATGGGATTTTCAACACCCCAGATGATATTACCAGCGGGGAAAAGTAAAGGGACAAATGTAAGATGTTGCCAAAAACCAGACAATCCGGTGTTACGCTGATGGAGATGACGGTTGTTGCCGCGGTTGTGGCGCTGCTTGTCGGCTTCGGCCTGCCGGCAGTGCGTACGTTTTACGGCTCGTTCGAGTCAGGCGGAAGCGTCAGAGGCTTGATAAGCGCAGGATTGGCCTCGGCCCGCGCCGTCGCCGCCAAAGAACAACGCTACGCCGGTATAAGATTCCAAAAGGCATACAACCCTGACGACCCGGAGCAGCTCAAAGCCTCTCAATATATGGTGTTTATTGTCCACGATCCTGATCCGCCGCCCTACGGTACAGATTTAGCCAATGGTTTTCGAGCGGTTGAGGGCCTAAAGCCCATCAAGTTACCTGATGCAATAGGTGTGATGGATTCTACTCTCATCCGAGAGAACATAATTGACCCATTCTGGGAACCCAGTGGGCTTGCGGAGCTTAACGACTTGACAACCTTTTCCATAATTTTCTCGCCTTCCGGCAAGATGATCATACACGATGTGCGAGTGAGAAATAGAGATGGGTATGTGGACAGTGCGGTCGATACTAACATAAGTAGCGATGGCGTTTTTAATAAGAAAGTTCAGGTAGATAGCGAAGTTGGGATGTTTTATCAGGATGATTATTTTGGTGCTTTTTGGAGTTCTTATCCTGACCTTGGCTTGGGCCCGGAGCCGGCCCGGAATAGCTTTATCATCTATGACAGAAAGGAATTCAGGCAGGCTTACGAAAAAAGCCGGGGATACTCAGATTGTTTGGTGAGATTGGTTCCAATTTACATAAATCCCTATACGGGGACGATGATTTCGGCGGATTGATAAGTCAATGAGAAAGAATCGGAACAATTTTGGTTTTTCGCTTACAGAGGTCCTGCTGGCCCTGGGTACGCTCTCTATCGGGATGATATTCGTGGCCGGCGTGTTCCCCGTAGCTATTTATTTCTCTACACAAGCCACCGAGCAGACCATCGCGGCGGTAGTGGCAGACGAGGCCTTTGCGAAAATCAGGCTGTGTGGCGAGAGTGATCCGGGTTACCAGAATTGGTTGGCGCAGCCGCCGGTTGCTGGCTGTGTCGATTTTAATGATGTTGTAGCGATTAATCCCGATGAATTTGCATATCCTTCCGACTTTACTGTCGATGTCCTGCAAAGAAGGTATTGGTGGTCGGCCCTCTGCAGGCGACTTGGAGATACCCGGCTTGTGCAGGTGACAGTTTTTGTCAGCAGAAAGATAAGTGCCAGCACAACATATCCGGACCCCGCTGCTCCGATCGGCGGGCAAGTTTCCTATCCCATGCCGGTAAAAGTTGGTGTGGTTGAGCTTGTCGGCGGGGACGTGCTTAGGATAGATGACACTATGAAAACATTTATCAACGACGGCTATACGATAGCGCGTGACCAGACAGGCCAGCTTTATCGTGTATTAGAGCGGCGGCCGTCGGAGGATGATACGATTGTGCTTGATAGAGATTGGATAGGAGCGGCGACAGACGCGGTTTGGGTGGTTCCGCCGCCGGACGGTGGCGGCAGGTATCCCTGCATAGCGGTATATCAGAAGGTAATCAGGTTTTAGGCGTCCTAAAAATGAAAAAGGCGTTTACTCTAATTGAGCTTGTTGTTGCTATTGCGATTCTGGCGATGATGTCGGGTTTTGCAGGCGTGATTTTCAACGTCAGCGCAGGCTCCCATCGCGCCGCGCTCGCAAACGCCGAGATTATGCAGAAGCTGCGTGCCATCACCGACCAGCTTGACAGAGACTTCGAAGGTTTTCGCAAGGATGGCGAGATTTTCGTAGCGTGGTCGGCGGTCCCGGCAGGTGGTGATTATGATTATGACGGTGACGGGCATGTTCGGTTCGACCGGATAATGTTCTTTGCAGTTGGTGATTTTCAATCTTACGGGACTGACGCACTCGTTCGCGGTAATGTTGCGAGAATTTCTTACATGCTTGCAAAAGAACCTGTCACCGACATGAAGGCTTCTCAGCAGCCGCCGCAAAGGCGGGTGCTTGCAAGAACTCAGCATATATTGACGGCTGATTCCGAGCTTCCTCGCGAGTTTCAGGACCCTAATAATCTTAATTTTCAAGAACTGGACAAATGGAACAACTTATATGAGTACGATAGGATATCTATGAACCAGTGGAAGTGTATACCCTGGGAAACGGACAAGAAAATTGCGCTTTCTGCTATTACTGACGTCATAATTGATGATACGATGGATCCCCGCTATGCCATCGGTGCGAAAGTAGCTCCCTATGATTCTAATTCGATTCATAACCTTTGGTGTGAGGGAGTGGGTGAATTCAAGGTTCAGGGCTGGTATGACCCGGAGCAGCGATGGGTGCCGGAAGTTGACCCGGACCGGAACGGGAATTTGGCGGATACGGATTTCTTGCTGGACACTGTAGATCCTACAAAACTCGATGCTCAGCAGGTTCCAGGAGTGCTGTATAACCCGCATTACGGCGGGGTAATTCTTGGTGGGAGTTTTCTGAACAACCGTTACACGGAACTGTTGAATCAGGAGCGTTTTGATGAGATTCCGGGGCTTGGGCGGGCGTTGAAGTTTACTTTTACGTTATACGATTCGAGAGGCATTATAACAGAGGGCAGAACGTTTACGCATATTGTTTATTTGGGAGATTAGTTCATTGTTCATAGTTAGTAGTTCATAGATGGCAAAAAATGAAAGTCAGCAAGAAAAAAGTTGTTAGACCCGCGTTTTCAGCTGGCTCGGCCCTTATTTTGGCCGTGGTTTTGACCAGCCTGCTTGCTATCATCGGCGTTTTATTTCTTATGGCTTCTCGCGTCAACAAGATAGCGACATCGGCGATATCACAAACCAGGGAGCTCGATTTGGCCGTCGACACGGTTGTCGCACAGATAGCCGAGCAGTTGGCGCTGGATGTGCCGCGGGTTGACGCCAACGGGGTATTGCAGGAATACTATGACTATCCCGACGACAAAAACGCGTGGCTTGCAAGTCTTGAGCCGTTTGAGAGTGATAAATGGTTGCATGTAACTGACCTTTATGACTTGTTCGGTCACCAGCCCTTTGCCCCTTTAACATCCCTCGACGCAGATGCCGATGGAGATGGCGTGGTTGACTCTAAGTGGGTAGAATTGTCTGATATAACCTCCAGCAAAGGCTGGCCCATTTACGCAGCCATCAGGGTCATTGACAACGGTGCAATGTTAAACGTCAACACAGCGTACAAATTTGACCCCACCGAAGTCCCATTGCTGCCCGACAGAATTGATGGCTCAAGCCTGATGCAGATAAACCTTATGGCACTGGCCAGTCAGCCGGGCGAGCCCGATCCTACGGTGGGCCATGAAAGCGACCTGCTCGAAGCAAGGGCAAATTACGGTGCCGGTGGTGTTATGCCAGGAGATTTGGCTGCTTATGAGAGAAACGTCGTCTGGCGATACGGCGAGCCAAATGGACCGTATACGCCTTTCGATATTTCCGACGAGCTTGAGCTGCGTTACAGGTTCCTGGTGAATCAGGATGATATAGATTCAAGGTTGGAAGTGTTGGGTTTGGCTGATAATAGAAGCTGGGGATTTAGAACCATTCGTAATTTTAGGAGGCCTGTTGAAGGTGGAGAGCTGGACGAGTGGTTTATTACTGCTTACGGTGGAACAAGCTTAGACCCGAACTACGCGTATCGGCACATTGCAACCATCTATAATACGGACCGGATTATTGCGCCTGACGGCGGCACTATGGTAAATGTTAATACGGCTGATAAGTATGTCTTGCGTAACAGAGTAACAGCAGCGCTTCTTGATGCTTACCCCGACTTTACTAATGCTAGCGCAGCGGCTGCCCAAATAGCGGCTAACCTGATTGACTTTCGTGATGCCGATGAGATTGTGACGGCGGTTGATGATGTGGACGGGGTGACCTATTACGGCTTCGAGCGACCCTGTGTCTATATATCTGAGCTGGTATACAAGGAGGACCTTGGTATCGGCGGGAAGTCTTACGCAGTCGAACTTCATAGGCCTTACGAGCAGGATAGTGACCCCACCGACTGGCGGCTCATAATTGACAACAGTCGCGTCTCTGATGCCGACGATGCCGATGTTCCTGTTGTTTGGTCCGGCACAAGACAGTTTCACGTAATAAGATGGGAGGATGCCAATGTGCCATTGTCCGCGGGCTTTGGTGGACCGAATAGTCCTGTGCCCCCAAACGGGACAGAGTGGGTCAACCCGAACATAGTCCTTCGCTGGCCGGTGGTCGCCGGGGCTGATTCTTACGACGTCTATTTGGGAATCTACAGCGATGCTGTAAGGGATGCCAATACTACGGTTGATCCAAACAACGTCTATATGGGCCGCTGGTCTGACGCAAAGTATGCTCCTGCGGCGCCTCTGGATCCAAATAAAACTTCTTACTATTGGCGGATCGACCCGGTGGATGCTGGTAGCGTGATTGGTTCGGGCCAGGTATGGAGTTTTATGACGGCCGTGTCCGGGTCTGGCTACTCTATGACCGCCCAGAATGTGACCGCGGGCTGGTCTGCCGGCGACACGATTTTTGATGTCGATAGCGTCATAAAACTTAAACGTTTGGTGCCTGGTACGGGCGATTACATCACTGTCGACTCCGTGCAGATAACTGCCGCGTCTCAACAATTGTTCTCGCCAACAGGGCAGGCACGCAGTTTTCAGAGGGATACCACGTTGCACAAGTGCATAAGGCGCCTGTGGGATGAAGCCCTAACCGACGTCACTTCTTCGATTCTCGGCTACGCTAATACTTTCAAAGATACAACCAGCCCCGATATCATGATTCAGGCCCATCCGAGTAATGTTGATTTTGTCTGTATCGGCGATATAGGTAAAGTCTTCGTCGTAGATGCCAATCTTATACGAGCTTTGGATACCGAGGCGACTGTCCGCATCGATTTGGCTAACCCTAACTATCAGCGGATATTCAATTATCTGACCGTTTTTGACCCAAGTGCCGATGGGATTAACAATGACGGCGACGTAAACTCCAGTGGGGTCGAAATCATAGATGAATCTGATTTCGACGGCGATGGCTATCCCGGGCCAGGCGATGAGCTTAAGATTCCCGGCAGGATAAATATCAACACCGCACCGTGGTATGTGATAGAGCAATTGCCTTGGATGACACCTCAAATTGCTCAGGCAATAGCCTACTATCGTCACACTCCGCAGGGACCTTTTCGAAGTATCGGGCAGTTAAGTGATGTTAATGACATCGCGCCAATGTTCAGTGGCCCTTATTTCAGTATTTACCACTATGCGCGCGCTGACGGTCCTTATGTTGGAGACCAGGTCGGATTTCCGGATTTAACGCCGGCCGATGGGGCAGCCGACGATTTGGAGGAGCGGGATTTGCTCTTTGCACGCATCAGCAACCTTGTTACTGTGCGAAGTGATGTCTTTACCGCTTATATCCTGGTTCGCATCGGCCCTGATGGCCCACAGAAAAGAGTCATGGCTATCCTTGACAGAAGCGATGTATACCCCGACGCGTCAGGACGTGTGACCGGCAGGGTTAGAATTAGGGCTTTGCATCCTGTTCCCGACCCGCGATGATTCGCGCCCCGCTTTCCTATCATATCTCATATTGTTCGGGCTTGCCGGTATGGATGATACGTCTCAGTTTATGGTGACTTGCTGGCAAATTCTGTATTGCCGAACGCGCCCATATTGATTCTGCCGCCGTTTGGAGCAGGTTCGAGCGAATAATCAAAGCCTGGGTCCCCCGCATCAATACAGGGACTGTTGACACCGTCTACCAACCAGTCCTCGGATGTTTCGCCTGTTTGCCTCCAGTTAGAAGCAAAGAGTGCGTAGTCTGCAAAATTGACCAGGTTGTCGGCGGTCAGGTCGGCGATCATTTCCGGTTCGGTCCAAAGCCAATATCCGGCCAGTATGTCCAAGTCCTCGAAGTCTATGTTGCGGTCGTTATTGAAGTCGCCGTTCGTATAGAGGATAGGATTCCATCTGCCGACGACGGATTTGAGATGGTAATCGTTGTTATTTGGGTCGGCGAATAACGGGTCGGCGTTTATATTGTTACTATCAACGCCTCCCCATATAGCGTTGCTGTCCGCCATTTCAACATCGCTATAGCTAACTACCACGGTTTCGTCTCCAAGCAGACGTTCTATCTGGTTATTGTCGTGGCAGCGATTATTCCAAAGGATAGTATTTGTTACGATAGCATCGCCTTCTACGCAATGTATACCACCTGCTCCGATGGAGTCACTGGCAGAGTTATCCGCAATTGTACAATTTACAAACGTCACATTGCTGCCATAGAGCGAGCTTGCGCCTCCGCTGTACTTGCCTGCGTTGTCCACTATGAGGCAATTCTTTATTGTGGGAGAGCTTCCGATGCTGCAAATACCACCCGCGCTGGCTTCGCAGTCATTACCGCTTATAGTGCACCCGCTGATCATCGCATTGCTGTTGTTCTCAAATAATATCCCTCCGCCTGACCATGCGGCATAGTTGCCCGTCATTACGCAATTTTGTATTGTGGGGCTGCTGCTATTGCAGTATACTGCTCCGGCGTGTGTGCTTGAATAGCCGTTTGTTATTGTAAAGCCGTCAAGGACAGTGTTGAGACCTTCGCTGTTTTGGAATATAAAGGCACGTCCGTTGCTTTGGCAATCTATGACGCATTTTTGCGGCCCGTTTTGCGATTTTATTGTTATCGCTAAGCCGTTTGAGTCGACGTTGTAATTTCCTATGCCGGTGTACGTGCCGTCGAGAACTATGACCATATTATCATTGTTGGCATGGTCGAGTGCCTCCTGGATGCTGTCATACGGGTGCAGGAAACTCCCGTCTTCATTCGGGTCGCTGCCGTTTGGGTCGCCCCAATTAGGGTCATTGGGCGCATTGTCATTAACAAACAAAACAGACGTATCTCCTGTCATGGTAAGGCTCATTGCAGGGTCACCGTAGAGATTGAAATCGTACCAATTCATTAAGTCGGCTGCATCTTCAGGGCCCATACTGCTTTTCGCCTGATATAGAGCGTTACCCGCGCAAAGGTTCTGAACGAGTCTGTGCACATACTCGTAGCCTATCCCCGAGTTGGTCACGCTGCCATCGAAGTCGCCATATCCAACCCCCGGATTGAACCAGGAGACCCTGGTCGCGCCTACAGTGGCTATGCCGCCCTGCTCCAGGATAGCGTATTGCAGGTTGTTGCTGGTCTCAGGATGCCCGTTAGTGCAGGAGCACTGATAGGTGAAAGCGGGATGGTCGTCGTCAAGCGACGAAGTATAGGAACTGCGCATCAGGCTCCCGTCCCAGTGGTCTGGGCCACCGTCTACGCCATATCCGACACTTGTGCTGGTGGCACTGCCGTGCGCCCACCAGCAGACGATCCCGTAGTTTGTACTTGACCAACGGTCCTTTACATTTGGTGTACTTGGACTTCCTCTCAGTTCCTCCTCACTGGTATAAATGGAATTGTCTGATGCGTAAGCTGTTCCCTGCTGATACATCCGCCAGGTCGAGTAGCCAGCGGAAATTAAGTAATCATCCCGCATCTGCTCCGCCAGCTGCGCCCCATCGTATCCAGACGATTGAAAGCCCATGGGCAGCAGCATGCTATCCCGCCAGCCTATCGAACCTGCGGGCTCCTTCGCATAGTCGATAATCTTCTGCAGTATGCTGTCCAGTGCGGCGTAGTCGGCATCATAAACGGGAATCCTGCCCACATACACATCCGGGGTGAAATCCACTCCTCCGACGGGACCAAAATCATCATCCCATTCTCCGTAGTATTGGTCGCTATCGAAGTCCCAGTTCCCGGTCAGGTCGGCATAGAAGTAGTCCGTTGGTGCTCTTTCATAGTCGTCGTCGTCATCGGATGTTCCTCTTGGATAGCACATCTTCATCGGGATATCCCCCTCCCCGCTCTCGTAGGGGCAAGGATCGCCGATCAACAGGACGTACTCAATGCTCATCGAGGCATAGTTGTCAATTAGCCACTGCCTTATCTTTTCCGCCTTGTGGTTGGGCGACTGGCCGGTCAGGGACTGGATGTCATCCTCGTATGTAACAACCAGGACGCTATGCCCCAGGTTTTCTTTGTGCGTTACGAAGTTGTTGAGTTTATTGCTATTGGCCACTATAGCATTTGTGGTGATTATGACATAGTCATTAGCTGAAGGCGAAGGCTCATCTATTGACATTGCTCGGTCGTACCAATCCTCGGCCTCCGCATAATTGACGAAGCTGCGGGCAGCGATATTGTCCCAAGCCGTGTCGGCCATAAGGCTCATGTCCACCGCAGCCGGCGATTTCTTGTAGCTGAACTCTATCTCGACACTCTCTGTGAGCGTCAGCTTTCTGGATACGGGGTTGTATTGGAACGGACTGAAATCTACCCTGACGAACTTCCACTTCCTCATCTGTGAATAGGGGAGAAGTTTTACTGAGCTCTTAGGGAAGTCGGCATCACTTTGATATACAGCAACGTTTCTGCCATCTACGATTGTTTTATCGTCTCCCCATATCTGTACCAATTTGCCGTCAACCCAGGCGGCATCGGGACCTGCCGGCTTGATGTTGTACGTGCCGTCGAGCGTACGTGTCTTAACTGACACTATGTTCAATTCAACCGTCGATTCCAGCGCATCTGGCGGAAGGAGGATATCGTGCAATTTATGGGGGAGCATCGGGTCGCCGGGAGAGCTTGTCAGGGCAAACTCCTCCATCTGAATGATGTCGAAGGCATCCTTTTGTGCGAGGTTGTAGCCGCCCTTAAAGCTCAGGGTAAGTCTTATACTACCGATGTTGGTCTCCGCTGCGTCTGCAGCTTTGGGTATAGTGGCCGGTTCGTCTGGGAATTCAATTAACGGTGTCAGTCCATCGACATCACCGTTGTAAGGCGCCGCAAATAGGTCTGTCTGAAGGCAAAAAAGTAAAGTCAGGAAGCAGGCAAGTAATTTGGCTTTATTAATATGGTGATACAGGCTGACATTTCCTTTGCTTTTCACAGCCATATTCTCCCTTTTTTCCTGCCAAATATGAGGCTAAGGCCTCGCTTTTTATTATAGCAGAATCTCCGGTGAGAGCCAGAAAAAAAGCTTAGAAAATCTTGAAAACCGGCCTATAGACTGGGATTTGCTAATTATGCGATTAGGAGGATTTCAGAAGTTTTAACAATTCGGCGTGCACTTTCTTATTGGCCGTCAGTACGTCTAATTCCTCGCCTTCGTAGCTGTCCAAATCGATAGGAAAGATTTTACCGCCTTGTCGGTCACTGACAATGGCGCCTGCCGTCTCAGCGATTAGTGCCCCCGCTGCGATATCCCACAACTTTGGATGCGAGACAATACTCGCGACAAGACTTCCTTTTGCCACGTATGCGAAGTGCAGTGCCGTTGTGCCGAAGTTGCGAAACCGCGTGCGCTCTATGATTTCGCAAGCCCAAGCGGGCACTCCATCGTCAAAATGGCTGTCCAGGCCGACGCTTGAAAATTTATCCATCGTTTCTTCGCTGGCTGTTATTCGCCTGTTGTTCAGCTGTGCCTCACCGCCTTTTATGGCGGTGAACATTGAATCTGTGGCCGGCTCGAAAACCGCACCTACAATAGGCTCGTCTTCATACATTGCCGCAAGGCTGACGGCGAAGAACGGCATACGGTGTGCAAAATTGTTCGTTCCGTCTATCGGGTCAATAGCCCACCAGAGACGCTCATCTCCTCGCGGCGGCTGCTTGAATATTTTGCCCTCACTGCCTTCCTCGGCGATAAAACCATGGTCCGGATATATTTCCTTGATACGCTCAACGATTATCTGCTGGCATCGTGTGTCCGCCTCGGTTACCAGTTCCCTGCCCTTTTTTACCGAAGCCTTAATAAAGTTGATTTCTTCCATCGCTCGCTGCCCAGCCAAACGAGCTGCCACAATAGCTGTCTCCAGTATTCGACGGAGGTCTCTCTGTTCTAACGCCATATATTCCCCTTTGCTATCTTGCCTTGACAAAGTTAGTGCTTTCTTCTATTCTAACGTAGTTATGCAAGCAGGCCAACAGCTAAATGAACCTAAATTTGCCTATCGCGCATCATTTCGTCAGCGGGTCATAGCTGGGCTTGTTTTCTTTATAGTGGCTGGTTTACTTGGATTGTTTTGGTTGGCGGCAACGGACAGAATAGATATAAGTTGGTGGTCTGAACCCTGTGGTTTCAAGCAAAGATACGGCCTGCCGTGCCCAACTTGTGGAATGACCGCTTCAGTGTTTGCCTTTGTCCGCGGTAAAGTTTTCGAGTCTTTTTATACTCAGCCGGCCGCTGCGGTACTCTGTTGTGTTCTGGTTGCTGTGGGATTTTTGGCTTTTCTTGTTGCGGTTTTTGGAATATATTTTCGGTTCGTAAGGCGTTTTTTTGCCGAAATTAAAGTAAGGCACATAGTGCTGGCGTTGATAGTCGTTGTTGCTGCCGGCTGGGTCGTAACGCTGGCTCGGGCCATCAGCGGCGGTTAGCCTATCTATATATATATATGCTGTAACAATCTGCACTATTGAAGATGCTATTGAAACTGACAAAATCACAACATAAGCGCTTTGCAGGATGCGTTTTTGCTGTTCTTACTTCGCTTATCTGCCATGGTGGTTGCGGCGCGGTGGCGGTCGTGGGTACCCCCACCAGTCACGAAAAGAAAGTTCCTGCTGAATATGACCTTGCCGGCCATAAGCACCGTAGGATATTGGTACTCGTTGAGCAGACGCTCTGGGTAGGTGTTGAGGTGAATCTTCGCCTTTACCTGACCGAGGCAGTAAACAAAGATCTTGTGAAAAAGGTCGGCATTCGTTCACGTAGCCTGGTTGCCTACCGCCGGTTATCTGACTTTCGCTCTAACCGACCTGATTTTTCGTTGCTTCCACCTGCTGAAGTAGGCGCAGCTTTGGGAGCCGATGTGGTCTTGTTAGTAATGGTCGAAAACTTCCAGCTTCAGGAAATAGCCGATACGGGCTATCACAAAGGGTTTTTGGGGGCACGGGCTGCTCTTATTGACGCTGCGACAGGGAAAAAAATCTGGCCTGAGTTCACAGGGAGCAAAACTATTAAAGTCGGCTTTGAAATCGGGCAGCGCAGCCCAGAACTTGCTGTCAAGAGACTGGTAAAAGCTTGCGCACATAGTATTGTGCGGTATCTTTATGATTGTCCGAAGGATAAATTCAAAATCTTCGACGATAAGAGTGATATTGGCTGGGGGGACTGAAAAAGAAAAGATAAGCTTTTGGGAGGCTCGCAATGCTCAAAATCCTAATCACAGACAAACTTGCACAGGAAGGAATTGATCTACTCAATTCGACAGATGGCATTGAAGCTGTTGTCAAAACCGGAATAAGTGAAGATGAGCTTGCTGAAACTATTGGTGAGCACGATGGCTTGATTGTTCGAAGCGGCACAAAGGTTACCGCGAAAGTTTTGGCTGACCCCGGCAGACTAAAGGGTATTGCCCGAGCTGGCGTCGGTGTAGATAACATCGACATTCCTGAAGCGACCAGAAGGGGAATCCTTGTTATGAATACGCCCGGCGGCAATACCCTCAGCGCCGCAGAACACACTATAGCTTTAATGCTTTCAATGAGCCGAAATGTTGTCCCGGCCTGTAACAGCCTAAAGTCCGGTGCCTGGGACAGAAAAAAATATATGGGCAACCAGCTCAACGGAAAGGTCCTCGGTGTGATAGGCCTGGGCAGAATCGGTACGGCTGTGGCAAAAATGGCAGGGGGGTTCAATATGAAAATACTCGGCTATGACCCGCTTGCCTCGCCTCCTAACGCTGAAAAACTCGGTATTGAGCTTACCGATGACCTTGAAAGAATCTTTAAGGAAGCCGACTATATTACCGTACACGTGCCGAGGAATAAGCAGACGGTGAATATGATTGGCTCTAAACAGATCAAAATGATGAAACCGACCGTCCGATTGATTAACTGCGCACGTGGTGGAATTATTGACGAGGATGCGCTCTACGATGCGCTTGCTGAACGTCGTATCGCCGGTGCTGCGCTGGACGTCTATTCCAAAGAGCCGCCGGAAAATACACGCTTCGCCGAACTTGATAACTGTCTCGTTACGCCTCATTTAGGTGCCAGCACAAAAGAGGCCCAAATCGAGGTTGCAGTCGAGGCTGCTCGGATTCTCGCCGATGCCCTCAAGGGTGGTCCGGTCAGAAATGCAATTAATGCCCCATCTGTCACCGGAGTTATGCTCCCAATCTTGAGTCAGTACGCTGAACTGGCTCGGCGAATTGGCACACTTGTCAGCACGATTGGACCAGGCCATATAAAGAAGGTTGAAGTCAAGTATCGCGGCTCCATCGCTGAGATGCCGTTCGAACCTGTTACTCTCAACTTTGCGATCGGTCTGCTACAGCGGCATTTCGATATGCCCTTAAACATAGTTAATGTCCCCGTCCTGGCCAAAGAGCGTGGCGTAAGTATCGACGAGACGAAAAATATAGAAGCCAAGGATGTGGCTGCCAGTTTCACCGCGAAAGTCGTTACCGATAAGGTTACGCGGACCGTAACCGGCTCGGTCTTCGGCCAAACGCTGCTGCGAATTATTGAAATCGATGGGTTCAACATAGAAATGACTCCACAGGGGGCGGTTCTTGTTATCTTTAACGACGACAAACCCGGCGTCATCGGTTCCGTTGGCACCGTCTGCGGCAAGCATAACATCAATATCTGCACGATGGGCGTTGGGCAGAAACCTGCCGAGCAAAAAGCTATTCTTGCCGTCAGTCTCGACAAGGAGCCGGATGCCGACGCTATCGAAGAACTCGGCAAACTTGATTTTGTAAATGAGATTTATATCTGTGACCTTGACTGAAGTCATCGCCAGAACGGCTTGAAAAATATGGCAAAAGCAAAAAAGGCAAAGGTGAAGGCAGCGAAAGCTAAGAAACCCAAAGCAAAAAAGGCCGGGGCAAAGCCAAAACCGACAAGAAGAACAAAACGAAAGAAGAAATCGAAGATTTCCGCTGCAGGCAAAACAGTTGAAAGTGCAAGCAGACACAGAATGGATGTGCCTGCAACGGCGGAATCAATGGCAGCCAGGCAGCGGGCCATAAGTATCAGCGAGTTTTTCGCCAAAAACAGGCATCTTCTCGGCTTTGATAATCCCCGCAAGGCCCTTTTAACCGCGGTCAAGGAAGCGGTCGATAACTCGCTTGATGCCTGTGAAGAAGCTCATATCCTGCCCGATTTGACAATCAACACAAAACCGCTTGCAGATAACAAGTTTGTATTGACCGTTAAAGACAATGGCCCCGGAATTGTGAAGCAACAGATTCCAAATATCTTTGCCCGATTACTGTACGGCAGTAAGTTTCACAGCCTAAAGATGAGTCGAGGCCAGCAGGGCATTGGTATATCTGCGGCCGGTATGTACGGCCTGCTAACTACAGGGGAGCCGGTACAGATTATCTCGCGAACAAACCCGAAAAAGAACGCACATCATTACCGAGTTCAGATTGATACATCGAAAAACAGACCTGAAGTCGTATTAGATGAGGAATGTGACTTCGACCTGCCCGTCGGTACAAGTGTCACCATAACTCTTGAAGGAAAATATCAAAGAGGACGCCAATCTGTTGACGAATACATTGCCCAAACCGCTATGGCTAATCCTCACGCGACCATAAATTACTATGCTCCCGACGGCAATGCTTATAAATATCCGCGGCGAAGTAATGAACTGCCGTTTGCACCAAGGGAGATTAAACCTCATCCCTACGGCGTCGAGCTGGGGCTGCTGCACAAGATGGCTCGCAATAGTTCCGTCAAGCAGCTCTCTGCTTTCTTGAAGAATGAATTTTCGAGAGTCAGTCCGCGAGTGGCGAGGCAAATTTGCGAAAAGGCAGAGCTTCGCAGCACACTTAGGCCTTCCAGGATAACCCTAAAGCAGGCAGAGGCGCTTCACGCGGCAATAAACGAAACGAGAATTATGGCGCCATCCACCGATTGCATAGGCCCGGTTGGAGTTGAAGCGTTGCAAGAAGGACTCAAACGTGTAGTCAAGGCCGATTTTTATACGGCTTGCTCCCGCAGCCCATCTGTTTACCGAGGCAATCCGTTCCTTATCGAGGCGGCTCTCGCCTACGGGACCAAAAACGGCAGCGACGGCGACCCTGATAAGGAACCCTCAATGCGGCTCATACGCATCGCCAATCGCGTTCCATTGTTGTATCAGCAGTCGGGCTGTGCGATTTACAAGTCGGTTCTGGATGTCAACTGGCGAAACTATGCTCTAAGTCAAAGCAAAAGTGCTTTGCCCACCGGGCCGGTTGTCCTGATGGTACACATCGCTTCCGTCTGGGTCCCATTCACTTCAGAAAGCAAAGAAGCTATCGCTCACTACCCTGAAATTATCAAAGAGATACATTTGGCCGTTCAGGAATGCGGAAGAAAACTGGGAATCTATCTGCGAAGAAAAAAACGCATCCAGCAGGAATTGGCGAAGCGCAGCTACATCGAAACCTATCTGCCTTTTATCGGCGAAGCTCTACGCGATATTTTGACGCTGAAACGAAAGCAGGTTGATGTCGTTGTCGCTAAGCTCAAGAAAGTCCTGGAAAAATCCAGAAAAATATAAAAACAGCCTTCTGCGATACGTCGCAGGATGGCGGGTCAACCGATATGAGTGGTCAGCTAATAATCAGCATCAGTGGAATGAGGGGCATCGTTGGCGAAAACCTCACTGCCTCTATTGCCGGCGATTACGGCCGTGCTTTCGGTACATTTCTAAAGCAAGGACAAGCCGGCAGAAAAGAAAAAGTGTCGGTCTGTATCGGACGAGATTCTCGGCCCACCGGCGAAATGTTGAAGTCAGCGGTGGCGGCTGGATTGTGTGATGTTGGGATTGACGTAGTTGACCTGGGAATAGTAACCACACCTGGCGTCGGTATTATGGTAAAAGAACTTGGGTGCAGCGGCGGGGTAGTCGTTACCGGTTCGCACAATCCGGCTGAATACAATGGTATAAAATTGCTGCTTGGTAACGCCATCGCTCCCCCTGCCGATGCTGCTGAGCGAATAAAGCGGTATTTCGTCGATAGGAACTTTTCTCTTGTCGATTCGCCTAATGGTGGCAAAGTTACTTCAAATAAGCAGACCGGTGTCACGCATATCGGCAAGGTTTTAGCAATAGTTGACAAAGAGGCAATCGCAGCCAGAAAGTTCAAGGTCGTACTCGACAGTGTCAATGGAGCAGGGGGGCCGGTTACTAAAAAAATGCTGTCTGAGCTTAGTTGCGAAGTGATTGCAATAAATGATGAGCCCACCGGCTTGTTCGCACATGCTCCTGAGCCAATCGCCGAAAACATTACAGACCTTGGCGCAGTTGTGAAAACTGAAAAGGCGGACATTGGCTTTGCACAAGACCCTGATGCCGACAGAGTGGCAATTGTTGATGAAGCCGGAACCTACATCGGCGAAGAATATACTCTTGCTCTGGCAGCAAAATATATTTTCAGAAAAAAAAACGGCACGGCGGCGACAAATCTTTCAACCTCAAGGATGATAGACGATATTGCCGAAAAGGCTGGCGGCCGGGTCATTCGTACCCCTGTTGGCGAGGCCAATGTCGCCGCGGCAATGCTCGAACACAATTGTATCATTGGCGGAGAAGGCAACGGCGGAGTAATTGATTTGAGAATCAGTCCGATTCGCGATAGCCTTGTCGGTATTGCTCTTGTTCTGCAATTAATGGCCGAGACCTCGGGCCCAAGGACCGGAAATACCATAAGCCAGTTAGCCAGTGAAATCGGCCGCTATTATATGAGAAAGGATAAGTTCGCCGCTGACCAATCGCAGGCGCTGCAAATCCTGAACTCGGCAAAGAAAGTTTTCACCGATGCAAAGCTCGACACCACCGACGGCTGCCGATTCGATTTTGACGATGGCTGGCTGCACTTGAGGGCCAGTAATACCGAGCCCGTAATGAGAGTTATAGTTGAGGCAAAGAACCAGCGTACTGCTCAAAGATATATCGATGCGGTTGTGAATATCCGCAAAGAAATGCTGGATTGAATAAATGCATAATCACAAGATTGAAGAAGCGAATAGACAAATAAGATTTGTCACAAACTTAGGCATTGCTGCTAATATAGTTCTTGCTGCTGTGAAGGTGACCGTTGGTCTTTTGGCTGGGTCGGTAGCCCTCGTTGCCGATGGCATTCATTCGATTTCAGATATGGTTACAGATATTGCTGTTCTACTGGGTATTCACTTCGGCTCGAAGCAGCCTGATGAGAGCCACCCGTATGGTCACGGCCGAATTGAAACCTTCGCAGCCGTTTTCATAGGATTGGCTTTGGCAATTGTCGGGGCAGCTATGATTTACCACGCTGCCGCGGCTATTGCCGCGCAGAGATATATAAGACCCCGTCTTATCGTGCTTTTTGTTGCGACAGCTTCAATTATTATCAAGGAGTTGCTTTATAAGATAACCAAAAAAGCTGCCATTAAATCGCACAGCTCTGCTCTTTATGCAAACGCCTGGCACCATCGCTCGGATGCATTTAGTTCGGTTGCAGTTGTTATAGGGTTTGTATCAATTCGGTGGTTTGGTTTCAATTATGGCGACCAAATGGCCGCAGGCGCGGTCGGCCTGATGATAATTTTGGTTGCCATTCAGATAATCGGCGATTGCTTACGCGAGCTGACAGAAAGTGCTGTCGACCAGGACACAGTTGAGCATATAAAAGGTATAGTTAACGCTAACTCTTCGATACGCCAGTGGCACAGGCTCAGAACACGAACGGTCGGCAGAGAAGTCTTTCTCGACCTGCACATCCTCGTTGACCCGGACCTGAATATAGCAGCCGCTCACGAGATAGCAGAAAGTTTGGAAAATGCCCTGCACGAGCAGATAACCCAGCCGGTCAATATCACCGTGCATATCGAGCCCGACATACCGACCCTACGAAAATGAAGACTCATATTTGTCAACCTTGAGATAAGTCAGGATAAACTTGCCTTTGAGCACCTTTGGAAGTCTTAATCTCTAACGCCGTGTACAGGTTTTTCAAAATGCTGTTTTTAGCTCAAGAACGACGTTGCTTTTTCGATTTTGGTTCAAAAGTTACGTCGGAACCTTGTTTTTTGGTCCAAAAACTGAGATTGTTCTCAAAAACTTGTACACAACGTTAATCTCTATCTTTCCAATTCCACCACTTAAGTAATTCTGCGTTGTGCTCGGTATTTGAGGCGTAGTATACCGCGCACCGAAATATGTATAGCACGCATCTATCAACCGGACTTGCTTTTCTTTCACAGAGCCTCTCGTAAAGCTTGTCCGGGTCTTGTTCTTTGAGCTGACAGGCAGAGTGAATGCCAATCTCCCGCATATATTGGGCAATGCTTTTACCGACACCGGGAATTTGCTGTAACTGTTCCGAAAAGGATTCTTTCATACACTTGCTCCTTGGCCCTCTTTTACCCTTGATAAGCTTTCGGACTCTTTTTATAGCGAGAGTATTATATGTGTAACAAGGTCGTTCGTACACACTAAATACATAGCAAAAGCTTTGCAATTGCTCGCCGCATAGGATAGAATACGTCATCATTGCTGGGTATGGTGTGTTTTCAGAAAGGACTGACGGCCGTTATGGTTTTTGAGAGTTTTTTTAATCCACAATCTGTTGCAATCGTTGGTGCATCCCGCCAGAAAAGCAAAGTGGGGTACGAAATCCTGGCAAATATGATTAAGGCTGGATATAGAGGCAAAATATTTCCGGTCAATCCTAAAGCCGAGACAATAGAAGGGCTGAGGTGCTATCCAGACCTCGAATCTATCGAGCAGATCCCCGAACTTGTGATTGTTGTCGTTCCGGCAAAGATTGTCCCGGCGGTTATGCAGCAATGCGCAAAGGTTGGAGCAAAGTCGGTTATCATTATCACCGCTGGTTTCAAAGAGGTTGGTAACCAGGGCAAAGACCTTGAGCAGCAAGTTGTACAAATTGCAAAACAAGCCGGCATCAGGGTCATCGGCCCGAATTGTTTGGGAGTAATAGTGCCGTCAAACAAGTTTAATGCCAGTTTCGGCAGCGACCTCCCCGCGGCGGGAGCAATAGGATATCTTTCTCAATCGGGGGCTCTGCTGACTGCTATTCTTGATATGGCTAATGCCGATGGCATCGGTTTCAGTAAGCTTGTCAGCATAGGTAATAAAGCAGATATAGATGAATTAGACGTAATAAAAGATCTTGGGAATGACCCGGATACGAAAGTCATTGCCGGTTATCTCGAAAGCATTGACGAAGGCAATGTTTTTGTAAGAGAGGCGGAACGAATTTCCCATGACAAACCTATATTGCTGATAAAATCAGGGGGGACGTCAGCCGGTGCAAAGGCGGCTACGTCACACACCGGGAGCTTGGCTGGCAGCGAAACCGCCTACGAATGTGTCTTTGAACGTGCAGGAATTATCCGCTGTGATTCTATCAGGCAGCAGTTTGATTATGCTCAGGTCTTTGCTTACCAGCCGCCTCCGAAAGGAACAAACGTTGCTGTGATTACCAATGCCGGCGGGCCGGGAATTATGGCCGCTGACGCCATTGAGCGACAGGGTCTTACCTTTGCAAAACCATCTGGTCAGACGGTGAAGAGATTAGCCGCCAGGTTGCCAGCGGCTGCCAATTTGTATAATCCCATCGATGTTTTGGGAGATGCGCTGGCTGACCGCTATGAATTTGCGCTCAATGTTGTTCTTGATGACCCTAACGTTGATACAGTTTTGGTGCTCCTGACCCCACAGGCAATGACGCAATCCGCCGCCACTGCTGAAGCAGTGGTAAGGACAGCACGTCAAAAAACAGCAAAGCCGATTCTTGCTTGTTTCCTTGGGGCTGGCAAGGTCGCTGAAGCAATAAAAATCCTGAGAGATGGGAAAATCCCCCACTATGATTCTCCGGAAAGTGCCGTTACCACATTCAAAATGATGGCTGATTATGTCAGATGGTGTTCCAGGCCAAAACGGGTTGTAAAACTCTTTCCTGTCAACCGCAGAAAAGTCGAAGCAATAGTTGAAAGACATCTGCGACAGGGCGTTCGGGAAATTGCCGAAAGTGAATCTAAGGAAATACTTGAAGCATACGGTTTTGTCACACCAAAAGGCTCTATCGCGGCCAATGCCGAGCAGGCGGTCAATATCGCCGAACAACTCGGATATCCGGTCGTACTGAAGATTTGGTCGCCGGATATTCTGCACAAGTCAGACGTCGACGGAGTTCAGCTCGGTCTCAATACCGCTAAGGAAGTAAGAGATGCTTTTGACCTTATGATGTACCGAATACCCAAGAAGCTTCCTGATGCCAACATCCTCGGCGTCCTCGTACAGGAAATGTGCATTGGTGGAAAAGAAGTCATACTCGGAATGAAACGCGACCCTCATTTTGGTCCCTTGATGATGTTCGGTATGGGCGGAATCATGGTCGAAGTACTTAAGGATGTGTCTTTTTACTTGGCGCCGCTGACGGCGGAAGAAGCCAAGCAAATGCTGATAAACACAAAGACGTATAAGATGTTGGAAGGTGTGCGAGGCGAAACCGGAGTCGACATTGACGCCATAGCCGAGGGCTTGCAAAGACTCTCACAATTAGGTACGGAGTTTCCCCAAATTCAGGAGATGGATATAAACCCCTTGGTAGTTGGTCCTGAAGGCACGCCGCAGGTGGCTGTTGATGCGAGGATAAGTGTAACAAAAGTTTAACAAAGATTGATATGCACAAATTCAACTGGACAGAGAAATACAAGAACAAAATCGGCACTGCAGCAGCAGCGATGAACTTGATTAAACCCGGCAACAGCGTATTCATAGGAACTGGTTGTGGCCAGCCTCAGCATCTTGTCGCGGCTTTGGTCGAGTATTCCAGCCACATTTACGATGCTCATATCGTCCACATACTGACGATGGGCGCTGCACCTTATGCTGACGAGAAATTCCGTGAAAAGTTCAAGACCAATAGCTTCTTCATTGCTGATAACGTTCGCGATGCCCTTGGCAAAGGTATCGGTGACTACACACCGATATTTCTCTCCGAGATACCGCATGAATTCGAGACAGGCCGGATTCCCATAGACGTTGCCTTGATTAGCATAACACCGCCTGATGTTAACGGGCTGTGCAGCTTAGGAGTCTCGGTGGATATTGTCAAATCAGCTGCTGCCAATGCCAGGTACGTTGTGGCACAGGTCAATAATAATATGCCGAGGACGTTCGGTGACAGCTTTATTCACGTCAACGCTATTGATACGCTGGTACCGTTCGACGAGGAAATCATCGAGATTCCCGTATCCGAACCTGGTGAGACGTTGCGTCGTATTGGCGAAAATGTCGCAAGACTTGTCGAAGACGGCAGCACTATCGAGTGTGGTATAGGACGTATTCCTCAGGCGCTTGCAGAAAGCCTTGTCCACAAGAAACACCTTGGCATACATACGGAGATGTTCAGCGACTGGATTATTGACCTGATAGAGTGCGGTGCGGTTACCTGTGCAAAAAAGTCTCTCAACCGTGGCAAAGTCGTGGCAAGTTTCTGTATGGGTTCCAGACGTCTTTACGATTACATTAACAACAATCCATTCTTTGAGTTTTATCCGACTGAGTATGTTAACGACCCATATATCATAAGCCAGCACGAGAAAATGGTTGCTATCAACGTAGGCTTGGAAATTGACTTGACCGGCCAGGTCTGTGCAGACTCGTTGGGCTATCAGTTCTATAGTGGAATAGGAGGTCAGGTTGATTTTATTCGCGGCGCTGCGCGAAGCAGGGGGGGTAAAGCTATTATCGCGATGCCTTCTACCGCAAAAAACGGCGAGGTCAGCAGGATTGTACCGCACCTGACCGAAGGGGCAGGTGTTGTTACAACCCGCGGAGATGTTCATTATGTGGTTACCGAATACGGAATTGCCTATCTGCACGGCAAGAGCATTAGAGAAAGAGTGTTGAGTTTAATTAATATAGCCCATCCAAAATTTCGAAACCACCTTATTCAGGCTGCTAAGGCCCAAAAGTATATCTACGAGGACCAAATCGAACTGGCGTGGGAGCGCGTAACCTATCCTGAAGAACTCGAACATTATGACACTCTGCACGACGGCACTCAGATTTTCTTCAGGCCCGTCAAACCTACCGATGAGCCTGCCCTTTCAGAAATGCTTTATTCACTGAGCGGGCGGTCGGTAAGGACTCGCTATATGACGCACACAATGACATTCCCGCACAAAGACGTTCAACAATTGACAAATGTTGACTACCAACAGAACCTCGCCATTGTGGGCGTCGTTCCACGAGTTTCCGGCGAGGAAATCGTCGCGATTGCCCAGTATTTTCTCGATCCCAAAACACAATCTGCCGAAGTGGCCTTCATCGTACAGGACGAATGGCAGCAAAAAGGAATGGGAACCTTTCTCCTCGATTATGTTACCCAAATTGCCAAACAACGCGGGGTAAAACGCTTCTATGCAGAAGTACTGCCGAGCAATAAACCAATGCTGGCTATTTTTCACAACTCCGGCTACAACATAAACACCGAATTCGACGGTGAAGTGTACCATATAACTTACGATTTAACCGAGCGGGAAGGGTAGGAGCGGCCTTTGAGAATGACAACAGCAGCTTTTATTTATTCCCAGCAGTTGGAAGAGTATTCTTATCCGCCGGAGCATCCCTTCAATACAATCCGTGCTACGAAACTGCGAGAGATACTCAATTCTATCGGGCTGCTCTCAGGTGACGGCAGAAGCGAGGTACCGCCTGAGCCGGCTGAAAGGACTGTTCTCAAAAAGTTCCACCCAGATCAGTACTTGGACGCCCTCAAAGCCGCCAGCCGGGGACGTCGGGACTTCGCGGAACGCCTCTCACCGGCGGCTGAATTGCTCAGAATGGGAATCGGCACTTCGGACTGTCCCGTCTTTGAAGGATTGTATGACTATGCGGTTCTTGCTGTCGGGGCTACACTTAAAGCTGCAAAGCTGATTCTTGCCGGCTCTGCCGACGTTGCTTTTAACCCATCAGGAGGATTTCATCACGCAGGCCCGGAACGTGCTTCCGGCTTTTGCTACATCAATGACGTGGCGCTTGCCTGTTTGACACTGGCCGAGGCAGGCAAAAAAGTTTTATATCTTGACGTGGACGTTCACCACGGCGACGGCGTTGCATACGCATTCTACGAACGCGACGACATTATGACCATATCATTTCATCAGGACCCAAGAACCCTATTCCCCGGAACAGGATTCGCAGACGAAATCGGAACCGGTAAAGGAAAAGGCTATTGCATAAACGTTCCGTTTCCGATTGGCACCTACGACCAGGCGTATATGAAAGCCTTTAACGCTATAGCTCCTCCGCTGATTACAGCCTTTAATCCCGACGTATTTGTATTTGAGTTGGGAGCTGATGCCCTTGCAGACGACCCTCTTGCCCAGCTATATTTAACTAACAATGTTTATGCTGATGTCATTGATTGTTTGTTGGATTTTAACAAGCCCATTCTTATGACCGGCGGCGGGGGGTACAACATCCAAAATACCGTAAGGGCCTGGGCGCTCGCCTGGACAGTCCTGTGCGGTGCCGACAGTGACGCCCAGCCAAGTCTCGGTGCCGGCGGCGTTATGCTCGGAACCACCGATTGGCAGGGCGGGCTGCGTGATAGAGAGCTTGTCGTAAGCACTCAGCAGCAAAACGCGGTAATGCCTGCAATAGAAGCCACAATAGAGGCAATTAAGGCGGACATCTTTGCCTTTCACGGCCTCTGATTTCTTCGAATCTATCAATCAAAAAACCAGAGCAAAAAACGCTCGGGTTCTTACGACCATTGATAAAACCTAAGTCTTGGTTTCAAGTCCTATTTCACAGGTCCTAAAGGAGCTACGGTTCTACCATACACTTCATTTAATACTTGGGCCAGAGCTGTATATATCGCTGAAAGTCCACAGATGATTCCTTCGTAGCCTGCGATGTGCTTTATTGCGGAACTGCCAGTGCCGTCTCCAAGTGCCAACAAGAAAAACAACAGGGCTAATGAGCCAAATATAAACTGTAGTGCTCTGTTGAGTCTCAGCGTACCGATGAACATAATGGAAGTAAACACTCCCCACATGAGCAGGTATGCCACCATCGCAGAAGTCTCTGGAGCTTTGCCTAGTCCCATCTTTGGCATAAGTACCAAGCCGACCAAGGTAAGCCAGAAAAGCCCATAGGAACAAAACGCCGTTGTTGCAAATGTGTTTTTCTTTTTCCATTCCATTATGCCTGCTATGACTTGGGCAACGCCTCCATAAAATATACCCATAGCTAAAATCATCGTTCCCAATTCATAAACACCCGCGTTGTGGAGATTAAGCAGCACGGTTGTCATACCAAACCCCATCAAACCAAGCGGCGCCGGATTGGCGGTAGCGTCTTTTAGACACATGATATTTTCAGATGTTACTTTTTCCATATCGGTTCCTTTGTTTTGAAAAATGTTTGGACAAAACTTGCGAGCAGTCAACTGCAGTATCAACTCAGGTCGCTGATTAGCTTACCCCCGACCCTTAACTAAGGCCTCAACCACATTCGGGTCTGCAAGTGTCGTAATGTCACCGAGGTCGTCCGTTCTTTGCTCTGCTATCTTTCGCAGAATTCGCCGCATAATCTTGCCGGAACGCGTCTTTGGAAGTGCCGGAGCAAACTGGATAGCTTCAGGAGCAGCGATAGGGCCGATTTCCTTTCGAACGTGCAAAACGAGTTCCTTTTTCAACTCCTTACTCTCGGTGACCCCTTCCTTGAGCGTAACAAAAGCATAAAGAGCCTGGCCCCTTATCTCATGTGGTGTCGGCACAACTGCAGCTTCGGCGACTTTTTCGTGACTGACAAGGGCGCTTTCCACCTCAGCAGTCCCAATCCGATGTCCGGAAACGTTAACAACGTCGTCTATTCTGCCCATCAGCCAGTAATCGCCGTCTTTGTCGAGCCGGCAGCCGTCAGCAGTGAAATAGACGTTGTCAAACATCGTGAAGTATGTATCGATAAACCTCTTATGGTCTCCCCACATCGTGCGCATCATTCCAGGCCAGGGTCTGCGTATGCACAGCTTGCCGCCTTCGTTTACGCTGCATTCGCTCCCGTCGTCGCGCAGAACTACCGGGTCAACGCCAAAGAAGGGCCGGTTTGCGCTGCCGGGTTTTAGCGTATGAGCGCCGGGTAGCGGCGTGATTAAAATCCCGCCGGTCTCCGTCTGCCACCAGGTATCAACTATGGGACATCGATTCCGGCCAATCTTTTCGTAATACCAAATCCACGCCTCAGGATTTATCGGCTCACCAACGGTACCGAGGATTCTAAGAGTATCCAGTTTGTACTTTGCAGGCCATTCGTCACCCAGACGCATCAGAGCACGAATAGCCGTAGGAGCAGTGTAAAAAACAGTAACGCCGAATTTGTCGCAAATCTGCCAGAATCGCCCCGCATCCGGATATGTCGGAACCCCTTCAAACATCAACGATGTTGCGCCGTTGGCAAGCGGACCATAGACAATATAGCTGTGTCCCGTCACCCAGCCGATATCAGCCGTGCACAAGTAAATATCATCATCGTGAACATTAAAAATGGTTTTGTGTGTGAACGCGACAAATACTAGGTATCCGCCTGTAGTGTGAACGACGCCCTTGGGCTTGCCGGTCGAGCCGGATGTATAAAGAATGAACAGCGGGTCTTCGGCGTTCATTCGTTCTGCTTCACATTCGTCGCTCACTTTTGCCGTTTCCTCGTGATACCATACGTCTCTACCCGTTTTCATGTCGCAGGGGTCGTCGTTGACTTTGACGACTATTACATTTTCAATCGTAGGAGTCTTTTCCAACGCCGTGTCCGCTATATTCTTCAGTGGTATATGCTTTCCTGCACGCAGTGAAACATTGGAAGTTATAAGCATCTTGCAGTCGGAGTCGTTAATTCGGCCTTCGATGGCGTCTGCGCTAAATCCTCCGAAGATGACCGAATGAATCGCGCCGATGCGGGCGCAGGCAAGCATAACTACCGGAAGCTCCGGAACCATCGGAAGGTAAATCGCCACTCGGTCGCCTTTTTTTATGCCCTTTGATTTTAAGACGTTCGCAAATTTGCAGACCTGCCTGTAAAGCTCTTCATAAGTGAGCTTTTTGACGGCCTCTTCCGCTTCACCCTGCCAAATCAGTGCCGTTTTCTTGGCAATCGGCGTTCCGAGATGACGGTCGAGGCAGTTATACGCAACGTTTAGCTCACCATCGGCAAACCAGCTATGCTCAATTTTGCGGTTCTTCGTGTCCCACGTATATTCGAGACTTTTGGTTGGCTCCTTGAACCAGGTGAGGCTCTTTGCCTGTTCCAGCCAGAAGCCATCGGGGTCGCTAAGCGATTTCTCCCACATCTGTTGATACTGCTCTTGGCTGTTTACGTAAGCATTAGCCTTAATTTCCGCTGGCGGTGCAAATGTTCGCTCCTCGGTCATTAGGGAATCAATGGCCTTCTTCTCTCGTCCCATCTCGGTCTCCTTTGTGCATAATTAAAAAAATCAAAAGTCCTAAAGTCGTTTGGATACGACAGCCAAAACCCAGAATTCTAACCGATGCTTGCCGAAATGTCAAACAAGCAAAACTTTTTTTGCTTGACTCTTATCATTATTTCGATGAATTTCACAGCCCTAATGCGATTTTCTGTCAGATGATAGTTCATCAGGCATTTTTAAAGAAGATCGGAAAAACCTTTTTGGAATGAGATTATGAAGAAGAGTATTTCGTTAATTGTAGCTGTTTTGCTGTCTTGGCCGAGCTTCGCGCGGGCCGAGGATCGTAGGCTGGGTATTACCTTTGATTTGACTTATTTGAGTAAGTGGCTCAGTAAAGGTGCCGAGGCGTACGGCCAACAAGGTGCACTTTTTAAGACCATCGACGTCGACCTTTATGGCACAGGTTTCGGTCTTGATGTTACCCACCGTAATGCCACCTCGAGCGGATACGTTGACCAACAAAGGGTTGATTTCAGGCCATATTACAAGAATCAGCTTTTCAAAGGTGAACCCTTAGCCACATATTATGATATCAGTGTTGAATACGAGTATTACCCCGGGTTGGCCCGTAATAAAGCTAATACTACATATGAATGGATATTTGCCTTCGCCTGGCCTAACATTATGCCGAAAGGATTCACCCCCAGCTATATTGCTCATTACGAATACCCGGCCGGCAGCAATTATAAGTATCACTACATCACCGGCTGGGTCCATCGTTTTGGCCTGTCTTATGACCTGGATGTCCCTCAACTACCCCAAGCGCTTCGCTTTTCTTCAGAGGTCGCTTATACAGATGGACTCGGCAGCGCAGCTCATGATTGGTCGTACGCCACGTTCGGCCTCTCAACGGCATTCAAAACATCTGACAATCTCTCCTTCGCTCCGGGAATTTACCAGCAGATATCGATGGATGATTCGGTTTGCAAGCGCGACGACATAACGTATTGCAAATTAAGTATGAAGTATAAATTCTAAGTAGGGCTGTTGTTAAAAGTAGCGAGGGAATTTGCTCTGACTACCGACAAGCCTTTAGCCCTTTTCAAGTACTTATATCTGCCGCCTGCAAAGACAAGAGTTTTTTATTTTTCTTCCAAAACGCTTAATCTTTACTCATCCCACGCAACCACATTCTGCATATCCTCAAAGCCCCGTCTACTGCTTTTTACTAAATCCCTTGTGAAGCCACTTAAGGCGTTCAATATCTGTCCCTTGTGCTGTTGGATTTTGTTCATTTTTATTGCTCGCAGGCGCTGCAGTATTATCATCCCTGAAGCCTTTTATTGCCCAGCAGATGGCCGAGGGTATACCCCAGACAGGCAGGAACCCAATCAGGAAAACAATCAATAGTGCGAGCAGGTCGTTCGATGTACTTCCCAGCTTCAATCTTATCAAGTTAAAAAACCTGTCTAACCAGCCTCCGCCATAAGCAATAAATAAAACGCAGTGCAGCACACCCATCAACACGGCCAAAACCAAAGCAAATCTTTTCACTCCTTTTTCCCAGTCCATGGCCTTTCTCCTTTCTACTTATTCTTCATAAAGCCCCTGCTTGGGAGGTTAAACGCTCCCAACCGGCGGTTGTATGAAGCAGGGACCAGGAGATGCATACCTTATTACAAAATAATTGTACCGGTTCTGTCGATGAGGTCAAGCGGGCCGTGGTACTAAAAAAATACCCCTGCGTTCGCGGTAAGCGAAAGCCGCAGGGGCCACTACTTTGAGGTAGAGGAAAAATGTATTCCCTCCTCATATTCTATTCTAACTCCTTCTGTTGACAAAGTCAAGCAATTTTTCCCCAGTCTGCCAATAATCGCAGCAGAAATTACACAAAATCGCCTGACCGAAGGCCAGGGGTATCGGAGATGGTGACGAAAGCTTTGAAGTGTGGTTTCAGCGTTTCCTCAGTAGTACAAGTCCACCCAGGCCGAGCAGCAGAACCGTCACCGGCTCAGGTATGGCAAGATATTCGAAGGTGTTCACGCTGAATTGCGGGTTGTCCACCTCGTGGAAATAGTCCCAGTTATCAGATGCCGTCCACAGACTACAATCACCCAGTGCCACCACCCTGCCTTGACCATATTCGGCCACCGCTGCTATGGTCTCTCCGGTGCCTTCCTTCCAGGCCCCTGCAAAAGTCGGGCTGGAAGCAGTCAATTCCCCCGCTGCGTACATATATATTCCGCCAATTCCGTCAAAGATAGCGTGGTCAATCATACCCGATGTATAAAGATGAAGAAGGTCCAAATTGGAGATTCCCAATATAACACCGAATTCATCTGCCACAGGCTGGATGTGCTCATTGTCCTTGCCGGGACGGTCCTGCCGGTCTCCCATTATAAGAAGCCCGCCGCCATTGTTGACAAAACTCAGTATGCGCTCAACCTCACCTGAAGTGTAGGCGGTATCATAAGCGCTGGCCATACAGACGACGATAACATCATAGTCCGCAGGGTCATCAATAAGAAATCCGTCAGATGTGGTATCTACGGTGAAACCATTATTACCGAGATGCTGGACCAGCGTTTGGTAATATCCGCTCGGCTGGTAGTCACCATCGCCGACGACCCCATGAGATGTGTCCCACAAAACAGCATAGGCAAATACCGTTGAAGGTGCCAGAAGAACCAGCATCGCCAGCACGGGCACGAAATGTATCGATTCCCTCCCTGCCATTTGTTCTCCTTTTTCCCATTTTCCTGCCAATGGAAAGGACGGCTAAGGTACGACCGCGGTTGCAAGTTAGCCACCTCTTTCCTTAATCTCTATTATAACACAACTGGCTGGCTACATCAACGAAAAAGTCCCATAAAAAGGGTTTATTTTTGACCAAGGAGTTGCTGTGTGGTGCTGAAAAAGCGGCTTTTTTGCGCTGTTTTCGGGGTTTGCAGGCTTTATACCGGCCTCCTACCCGAATTTAAAGCATCTTCTCTTGTTTCGAACCCAACCAGCTTCCTCTCGCTTATCTGCTTGGCTGCAATTTGGCCTAATTAGTGGGGGTAAAAAATGCATTTCTAACACGCCTGAGAGGGCTCGAACCCCTAACCTTCGGTTCCGTAGACCGACGCTCTATCCAATTGAGCTACAGGCGCAAAGTCAATTCACATATTGCTGTTCTTGAATTATAGTCGAATTGTTAGATTTATCAAGGGCGAAAATACTGGTGTCCGGTTGGGCATCGGGCCTTCAGACGGGGCTCTTGCGTGCAGGGCATCGGCCTTGACGGCAGAGACAGTTGAGTATATCTTACTTTAGCGGAAATGGCCTTGGTTTGGGACATTCCCTGAGAGTCCGTTAGTTAATGAGGGCGGTTGCGGAAAATGGACGCCGGACAAGCAATTACAAATTATTCTCTCAGGCACTACAAATCAGTTACGGCTGTAATGATTGCCGTCACATTGGCGCTGGGCGCGTTGATACCGCTTATCCGGGTTGACACCGACCCGGAGAATATGCTTTCAGCGGATGAGCCGGTCAGGGTATTTCACAATCAAGCAAAAGAACAATTCACCTTAAGCGACATTGTGGTTGTTGGAATTGTTAACAACAAAAATGCCAACGGCGTTTTTAACCCTGATTCACTTGCAAAAATATTTGAACTGACTGAATTCGCCGTGACGGAGCTTCGTTGGCGGGATGAAGAGAGCCCTGACAAAGAAGTGGGCGTGATTGAAGTCGACCTGCTCGCACCTTCTACAGTTGACCATATCGGGCAGGGCGGATCAGGTGAAGTCAAATTCGAATGGCTGATGAAAAAGCCGCCGACCACGCAAGCCCAGGCCCTGGAAATCAGAGATAAGGCGATGTCAAACCCGCTTCTCAAAGGGACCCTTGTTTCCGAAAACGCCAAAGCAATTTGTCTCTACCTGCCACTCACGAGCAAGAATTTGAGTCACGAGGTGTATCGCAAGCTGAAAGAAAAAATCGCCACGTTTGATGGTGACGAGGAATATCACATTACGGGATTGCCGGTCGCTGAGGACACTTTCGGCTATGAAATGTTCGTGCAAATGGCCATATCAGCACCATTAGCAATGGCTGTGATATTTATTCTTATGCTGTTGTTTTTCCGCAAGCCGGTTCTCATTATATCTCCAATGATAGTCGCGCTGGTTTCGGTGACTTTAACAATGGGGCTTTTGATCGGCCTTGGTTACCCAGTGCATATAATGAGTTCGATGATACCCATTTTCCTTATGCCCATAGCCGTGGTGGACTCAGTGCACATCCTTTCTGAATTCTTCGACCTTTACACAAAGCAAAAAGGAAAAGTAAATACGACGCGTGAGGTTATGAGCAATCTTTTCACGCCGATGCTCTACACTTCGCTTACTTCGGCAGCCGGTTTTGCTTCGCTGGCGCTCACGCCAATTCCACCAGTCCAGGTTTTCGGTATCTTCGTTGCCATAGGTATTATGTTCGCTTGGGTGTCCACCGTGACGTTTGTGCCGGCCTATATAATGATGATAAGGGAAAAGTCCCTTGAGAACTTCGGCCAGGCATCAAAGCACGAAGAAAAACAAACCTGGCTCATTAAGTTTCTCACGGCAGCAGGTCAGTTCACATATAACAAAGCAAAACCCATACTAATAGCTGTGCTGATAATTGTCGCAGCGGCTATTTATGGCATTACGCGAATCGAGATAAACGATAACCCGGTAAAGTGGTTCTCTAAAAAGCATCCAATACGCAAAGCTGACATCGAACTGAACAAGCATTTTGGCGGAACCTATATGGCATACCTGGTCCTCGAAGCCGGCCAACGACAAAGTCTAACCCCCGAATATGTTGAGGCTGTCCGCAAGCGCTGGGCGGTAAAAGGTTTCATGCTCAAAGAAGAGTTCCCGCAGGCGGCCGATTTGGTTGACGAGATGGCAAAATTGCTCCTTGCTCGTTCGTCGAAAGACCAAACCAGAGAGCGATTTCTCGACGCATTTATCGAGATTGCAAATGAAAAATTAGACGCAGCCGAGGACGCTAATGCACCCGATGCCCAGGACGTTTGGTTTGAAATCGTGGACTTTTTCGAGTTGGAGAAGGAACGGCTAAAAACCTTCAAGCAGCCCGAAGTGCTTCGCTACATCGCAGGCCTGCAGCAATACCTTGAAGAATCAGGTCTTGTTGGAAAAAGCAACTCCGTCGCCGATATCGTCAAGAAGGTTCATCAGGAACTGACTGACGGCACACGTAAAAGCCACAAAATTCCCGATTCTTTCCAGGCTGTTGCTCAGTGTCTGCTGCAGTTCCAGAGCAGCCATACTCCGGATGATTTATGGCACTTCGTCACAATTGATTACATGCATGCTAATATCTGGCTTCAGCTGACCACCGGCGATAACAAGGATATGAAAAAGGTCATAGAAGCCGTGGACGCATTCTTCAAAGACCAGAATAATCCGCCGCCCGAGCCGCTCAATTACAATTGGGCAGGGCTTACATATATTAATGTCGTCTGGCAGGAAAAAATGGTCTGGGGTATGCTCCAATCGTTTTTGGGCAGCTTCGTCATCGTTTTTATTATGATGGCGATACTCTTCCGTTCCCCTCTGTGGGGTATTATTTGTATGATTCCCCTTACCATAACCATAGCCGTCATCTACGGGATAATTGGGTTGGTAGGTAAGGATTACGATATGCCAGTTGCCGTGCTCAGCGCGTTGACCCTCGGTATGGCGGTTGACTTTGCGATACATTTCCTCCAACGCGCACGGACCAGTTACTCGCAAACCGGCTCTTGGCAAACCAGCGCCGTCGTGATGTTCGGCGAGCCTGCCCGCGCGATAAGCAGAAATGTCCTTATTATCGCCATAGGATTTTTACCGTTGCTGGCAGCTACTCTAGTGCCCTACAAGACTGTGGGTATATTTTTGTGCGCGATTATGGCTTTGTCCGGGGCGATTACACTCATCCAGTTGCCCGCTATCATGAAGCTTGCAGAGAAAATGCTCTTTAAGCCCAAACAGGTAAAAAGGGCTTCAACCTGCAACTGCGTTTTTTGTTTGATTATTTCGCTTGCGGTAGTTGTCTTGGTGGCGGTAAATTTGCATCAGTACTGGAAGCTCGGCTGGAACAAGCTCACCTTGATTAGTATAATAGCGATACCGGTAATGGCGCTTATTTGCGGAGTAATGTCGCGCCGACAGGCATGTAAAGCTGCTGCTGAATGTCAAAAAGATAAAGCGGAGGTGTAAGATGAAATTAATGTGGATAGTAACATTTATTCTTGTCCTTTCGATGCCGCTTCTTGCCGCCACCGAGCCAAACAAACCAGCCGAGGCAAACGCTGTACCTGAGGAAATCCCCGATGTTAACACCATTGTCAACAAAGCCAACTTCATGGCCTATTACCAGGGCAAGGATGGTAAAGCAAAAGTGAAGATGCTTATCACAGACAAGAAGGGACGCAAGCAGCAGCGCGAGTTTATAATCCTGAGAAAGGACGTCAAAGACGGTGGAGACCAAAAGTACTACGTCTACTTTCTAAAGCCGCCTGATGTTCGAAAAATGGTCTTTATGGTTCACAAACACACCGACCTCAAAAAGGATGATGATAGATGGCTGTATATGCCCGCCCTTGACAACGTGAAACGAATTGCCGCCGGTGACAAGCGCACCAGCTTTGTCGGCTCCGACTTTCTATACGAAGACGTTTCAGGACGAAGCCTCGAAGAAGACACACATGAGCTGATAGATGCCAACGATAAGCTTTTTGTGGTCAGAAATGTCCCGAAGCGGCCCGAAACAGTGGAGTTTAGCTACTACGATGTATCAATAGACCGCAAAACCTTTATGCCTATGAAGATGGAGTACTACGACAAAAAAAATAAACTCTGCCGAATAATTGAATCCAGGAAGGTCCGGAAGATTCAGAAATTTCCAACTGTTGTCAAATCAGTAGTCTCGGATTTGAAGACCGGCAGCAAAACGGTGATGGAATTTAGCGATGTCAAATATGATATGAACCTCAAGGATATATTTACCGAACGATACCTTCGCAGACCGCCGAGAGAGGCAAGGAGATGACGGGGCACAAAACCCAGTTTGTTTTGATTCTGGTCGGCTTTGTTGCACCTTTTTGTTTCCCTGCCTCAATTAAGGCCGAGAACGCAGACAAAGCACATTCACTTCTTTCCAGTCTACCGCCAATAGAGCTCCACGGCTTCTACGAAATTAGGTCGGGCTACCGCACCAGAAAAGACAAATATCAAAAAGATATGTCTATTATGGAGACCCGTTTGCAAGTTGAATTATCTTCAAATCTTAGCTGGGCTGACCTGAACGTCAAGGGAGATGTCTTTGGTGACTTGGTGACAGAACAAGGCGACTTCGACCTGCGCGAAGCACATATGTTCACAATGCCGTTTGATTTTATGGATTTGAAAGTCGGTCGACAAATCCTGACCTGGGGCACCGGCGACCTTATCTTTATTAACGACCTGTTCCCCAAAGATTGGCAGTCATTCTTTATCGGCAGAGACACCGAATACCTAAAAGCGCCGTCCGATGCGGTCAAGGTCAGCTTGTTCACTGACCTTGTGAATTTCGATATTGTTTACACGCCGCAGTTTGACCCGGACCGTTTTATAAGTGGTAAGCGTCTTTCGTACTGGAATTCGAATCTTGGCAGACTGGCTGGTCGCGATGCGATAACCCATACCAACAAGCCGAACCGATGGTTCCGCGACGATGAATTCGCAGTCCGACTGTATAAGAATATCAATAATTACGAGCTTGCTCTTTATGGTTACCGCGGCTACTGGAAGAGCCCCGCAGGCCAGAACGCTGCAAGAAGTCAGGCACTCTTTCCCGACCTGAATGTCTATGGTGCAAGCATTCGCGGCAATGTCGCCAAGGGCATAGGCAATCTTGAACTCGGCTATTACGAATCAGCCGATGATACCGGCGGCCAGAAACCACTGATTAATAATTCTGAGTTGAGATATCTGATTGGCTACACACAGGAAATTGGAAAGGACTTCACCGCGGGCCTGCAGTATTACGTTGAGCAGATGTTAGATTACGGCCAGTACAAGCGCAGCCTGACGACCGGCCCTGCTCGTGACGAATTCAGGCATCTTACTACCGTTCGTTTGACGAAGCTTCTGATGGGTCAGAACCTGCGATGCTCGCTTTTCACCTACTATTCGCCGTCGGATAAGGATGTACATATGCGTCCGAATCTACATTACAAGGTCAGAGATAATCTTGCTGTTGAATTTGGTGCCAACATATTCTTCGGTGACTATCGACACACCTTCTTCGGTCAGTTCCAGAACGATACAAATATCTACGCAGCCCTGCGATACAGCTTCTAATCGCATCTGCTTGAGGCCCAAATTTGCCAATTGTCTTGACCTGCTGTCTGGCTTCGTTTCTAATATTTACTGTCCGTACGAAGAAAGTGTAGATTTGAAAGGTACAGAGAAAATGAAAGTCAGCAAAAGAGCCCAGGCCATACCCCCCTCGGCTACGTTGGCGGTCAGCTCACGAGCCAGAGAACTAAAAGACCAGGGCCAGGACATAGTCACTTTTGGTGCAGGCGAGCCCGACTTCGATACGCCCGATTATATCAAGGAAGCTGCAACAGAGGCTCTAAAAGCCGGCCAGACAAAATACACCGCCGCCGTTGGCATAATAGAACTGAGAAAGGCCATCGCCGAAAAGCTGCAAAAAGAAAACGGCCTCAAATACACTCCTGACCAAATCATTGTCAACATCGGCGGTAAGCACTCCGTCTATGAATCAATGCAGGCAGTACTTGACCCCGATGACGAGGTTATCTTGGGCGCACCGTACTGGGTGACATACACGGAGACAATAAAACTCGCCCGCGCAACCGCAAAGATTGTCCAAACCGACAAAGCTAACAGCTACAAAATCACGCCAGACCAACTAAAAGAGGCCATTACCAAAAAAACCGCTATGCTGGTAATCAACTCGCCCAACAATCCCGGCGGCTTTACTTATACGCCCGAGGAACTGGCCGAACTTGCGAAGGCCCTTGAAGGAACGGATGTAATAGTGCTTTCAGACGAAATCTATGAAAAGCTTATCTATGGTGACACCAAATTTGTCAGCTTTGCTTCCTTGAGCGACGATGCTTACAATAGAACTTTGACCCTCAATGGCCTTAGCAAAACTTTTGCAATGACCGGCTGGCGCCTCGGCTATACTGCAGGACCGCTGGATGTCATAAAGGCGATGGCGCGACTGCAATCTCATATGACTTCGAATCCTGTGACCTTTGCCCAGCATGCAGCTATTACCGCGCTAAATGACCCCCTTGCCGATGATTGTGTGGAGAAAATGCGGACCGAATTTGAAAAACGCGGCAAATATATGGCCCAGCGACTAAACAGCATCAAAGGCTTCCAGTGTTGCGAGCCTACCGGCGCTTTCTATTGTTTTCCTGATGTTTCAGGCCATTACGGCAGAAAAATTAACGGCGTAAGAATCAACGGCAGTATAGACTTCGCAAAGGCGCTTTTGGAACAGGCCAGAGTCGCCCTCGTTCCGGGCCTGCCGTTTGGCTGTGACAATAATGTCCGGCTGAGTTTTGCCTGTTCACTCGAACAAATTACCGAGGGTTTAGATAGACTGGAAAAATGGCTCAGTCAGTGAGACCCAAGAAGATGCGGTGTTTTGTCCGACCCGCCGGAACAGTATTTTCTTCAGATTTCTTTTGTTTTATTGCCAACACCTGTATCCGCCGTATCGTCTAACTATTGTGGCCGGTTAGAGGGTGATAGTCTGTGCTCGGAGATAGGAGTGCGACATAGGTCGAAACGACAGAATCTAAAGGATATCCGTAAAGGACGGCGAGAAGCCTGGGAAGCAGTAATATCTCAGAACTATAAGTCAATTTACCGTTTTATGGCATACTTGACCGCTGATGTAAGCCTTGCTGAAGACCTGACGCAGGAAACTTTTGTGTCCGCCTGGACCAACATCGACCGTTTCAAAGGCCGAGCGTCAATAGGAACGTGGCTGCACAGAATTGCTTACAACAAATTCATTGACGCAAGACGCAACCTCGAACGCCGCATCGCTTCGATATCTGGATTGGGCAGACCCCAGCCTGATATGCCGGAAACTTCAAATCCTTTGTACCGACTTATGGCGGATGAACACTCGCGGCTTCTATACCAGGCGATACGCAGGCTGGCCTCGCCCGAGTATATAGTGATTGTATTGCACTACATTCAGGGCCTTAGTTTTCGCCAGATGGCCAAAGTGTTGGACGTACCCGTAGGGACGGTTAAGTGGCAAACGAGCCACGCGTTGAAAAGATTAAAGGGATTTTTGACTGGCAGGGTATAGCTATGACTAAGAATAAAGAAAAAAAGTCGGACGACATGACGCTGCAGTCATTGGAGGCAAAGTTGCATCGTCTTCCGGATGTGGATGTTCCCGAAACGCTTGAAGCAAAACTTTTGGCGGCAATTCCGCGTAGGGGACCAGAGACATTGGCAGAGCTTCCTGTTGAACGCCATCCTCGACTTTGGGATTTTGGAGTAACGGCCGCTGCAGCAATTTTGATTTTGGCCTTAATGTTGACAGTAAACTACGGCCTATCCACACCTTCACAGACATTATCATCACAACTCAAGGATACGTCGCTTTGCTATACGATGTGGGAGCGATATGGCTTGCTGGGCGACCAGAACGCACTTATTGAGGATACCAACTATGCCAATTGCAGGTGGTAAGTCGAAATGAGCCGTATTCAGGAGTACAAAGCTGGGGAACATCCGATTGTTCCGACGGTCTTTTTTGTCGGATTTTATAGCAACTACGCAATGTCAGGCCTTGCCATTGACGATATATGGGTAAGGTCTTACTATTGCTCTGTGACGATAGTGTCACTAAAGGGAAAAGCAGATGGAAAATGAGGCAACCCTAGGCGAAACGCAGCTTGTCGATGAGACAGGCATTGACTCACAACCTCAAGAAGTAAAAGTCTCAAAATTGGCAGTTGCGTCTATGGTATTTGCGATACTTGGCCCTTTTTCCATCGGGTTTTTGTGGATGGTATCGCTTAGCGACTTTTTATCTATAGGAGCCCACCATCTAATAATATTGTTTTCTTGCAGTCTGGCGTGGATATTAGGGCTTGCGTTAGGAGTAAAATCGCTTCAGCAGATAGAGAATAGTCAAGGACAGTTGGTGGGGAAAGAGTACGCCATGGTCGGAATCTTTGTTTCTGCGGTTTGGATGGTTTTGATTTTGGTGGGTCTTCTTTTGCCTGCGGTTTTTAGTGTCAACAGCTAAATGTTCGGCTTCGAGTTGTTATCTGTTTGTTTGAACAAATTATTAGATGGTTTGGTGAAAGTAGAAAGATGGCTGAGCTAATGCAAACCGATAAAGGGAAATTCTTATACCGCGCACTTATGGTCTTATGCTGGCTGGCGATGATTATTTTTGCCTGCCACGCTTCTACGCATATGGTCGGGGCCGGCGATACCTGGGTCGCAATGGCCTGTGGCCGACATTTTCTCAATCACGGCGTAGACACCGTCGAACCCTTCAGCGCAAATTCACACAAAGCCGGACCAACAGAAGAAGAGATAGAAACCTGGCCTGGCTGGGCCCAATGGATTACCAAAAAAGTCGGCCTAAAGACTGTTAGATACTGGCATCCTACCGGCTGGGTTAACCAGAACTGGCTTACACATGTCATCTTTTATTGGCTGACACACGAATCACCTTTTGCAGACGCCGACACTCTTTCGTTCAATACGCTTGTCTATTGGAAATTTGCCATTTACATAATCACAGTCATTTGCGTTTACTATATGGGCAGGATATTAGGTGCACATCCGCCCTTAGCAGCGGCCTTTGCCTGCTTCGCAATGTTCATAGGTCGTTCCTTCTTCGACATCCGTCCCGCCGGTTTCTCAAATCTGCTCGTGGCTGTTTTTATGCTTATACTTATCCTTACCACCTACCGGAACATATTGTACATCTGGCTTATAGTCCCGGTCATCGTTTTCTGGTGTAATGTCCACGGCGGATATCTCTACGCATTCATAATGCTTGTACCGTTTGTGGCTCTGAATCTTGTAACCAGCATCTCCAAGAAAAGGTTCGTTTCCATAGGTCTAAAGGGTGTATACCACACTGTAGCTGCTGGTTTTGTCGCGTTTATCGCGATGCTTATATTCAACCCTTTTCATTTAACGAACCTGACTCATACTTTCGAGGTCAGCGTCAGCGAGCATGCCGAAGGATGGCGAACCGTCAATGAATGGCATCCCGCATTTGAATGGACCAATCCTGTAGGCACAAGTTTCCCATTTCTCGTACTTTACATCTTGAGCATGGGCATGCTTGCATTTTGGCTGTTCAGCCGCTTTCTCAAACCCAAGTTCCTCAGAGCGCCGAGAAACGAGCTCGAAGCCCAGAGAAGGCGGTTCACAAAGTTATCGAAAATCTTCATTTGGGCAGCAGCCATATTCATATGTTGGGTCACATTTATTAGTTTTTCGTTTCTCAATTGGACTTTACCGGGCCCAGATGGGCGTATTGGAACAGACGACGACATTCTTGACATAGCAAGCCTCTTTATCTGTGCCGTATTTGTCGTTATCTTGTTACTCTCCATCTATAAAAGCACTCACTTTATCTATTTGTTTGTTCCGCTAACACTTCTCGCAATGTGGTCTGCCCACGCTAAGCTCGGCTACGCCGGCAGATACTTCTATCCCTTTGTCCTCTTGCCGGCTTATGTCGTAACACATATTCTGTTTTCGCTGCTCTCAAAAACCATTAAAATCAAACCGGAGAACATCATCTTCCCGGCCATAACTGCAGTTGTGGCCCTGCTCTTAATGGTGGCCATATTTAATCCTTTTAAGTTTGGGTCTCTGTTTGTCGTTGACTCGAAGTCTTATCAACCTGATTTAGACAACGGCATCATATCGGCAAAGCTTCGGCAGACGTTTGAAAAAAACAAGCTCCCACTTTCGGAAAAGGCTGCTGTCTCGGTTGAAAAACCGGGCAGTAAATGGCTGATAACTGACGAGGCAAAGAAGTACTCAGTCAGGAAAGAGGCGCAAAGGCTAAACATTTATAAGTTCGGTTCGCCTGTTTGGCGAATGGGCAAAATCTTTCATCTTCGCCGAATCTGGAAGCCACCATACGAAGGCAGGTACCCGTTAGGCTACATACATCTATTCAGCGTGCTTTACTTCCTGAACGTAGCTTCCGTAATCATTTGGTTGGCATTTCCTTACTTGCGGACTGTCCTTCGTCGGCCCCCGACCAGACTCGATAAAGAGTCCGAGGCCGATGTATACCAGTTGCCCAAAATTGACTTGGCGTTAATAACCATCGCTGCCCTTACTATCTATATGGCTGTTCGTTCACGCAGATTCATACCCATCGCAGCTATCGCAACCTGCCCGGTTTTGGCAGTGTTTATTGACCAGATAGTGCGTACGATTTCAGCAGCGTGCAGCTTCCACGGACTCCTGTCTTTCAATGCATCGCAAAACCAGACGTCCCGCAAGCAAAATCGTCTGGTCATACCGCCGATGCCGTATATCCTGCAGGCGTTTTTTACGCTTATTGCCCTCGCACTGGTTGTGGGTCTCGGCATGGCGTGGACTCTAAAGTTTAAGCGTGTATACCTCAACCCCTGGCCTACTGACCCAGTATTAAGTTCTGCTTTTATGCGGATGACTGCCTCTGACGCCAAACCTTTCTGGGCACTTAAGTTCATCAACGACAACAAGCTCGAAGGGAAAATGTTCAATTACTGGACCGAGGGTGGTTTCATCGGCTACGGTCAGGACCCTGACCCAAAGACCGGAAAGACACGTCTACAGTTATTTATGGACGGCAGAGCACAGGCAGCCTATATGTACAGAGTTTACACTCGTTGGTCCGACATTATGTTTGGAGGCCCACACGTCCAGAGTATCAAATTCAGAAAGGCTGCATTCACTCCTGACGATTACAGAAAAGTCGGCAGATGGCTCGACGAACAACTCACAAAGTACAAGGTCTGGGTGGTTTTGATGCCTGCAAACCAATTTGATACACCCTTTGTAAGAAGCCTTTCATCTCACCCCGATTGGCGAACCATCTTCTATAATAACAAGCAAAAAGTGTTCGTCGACATAAAAACCCCTCAGGCCAGGAAACTCTTTGGCGGAATATTCAACGGAGAGACCGTTTATCCTGATGAGTTCTCCAGGAACCTTATAATGGCCCAAGAGTCATTTGCCAAAAGACAGGGAGAAAAGGGACTTGCTTATGCCCTCAAAGCTTTCGAATTGAACCGATCGCAGGCCCCTATACACAAAATAGTGTATGATGCGCGAAGATATAGGGAGCTAATTCCTCGTATTAACAAGTTCTGCAAAGATTATGTCGACGAATTCGATAAAAATAAGTACGATTGGGTCAAAAAGGATGGGTATCACCACAGAATTGTGGCCGTTTTGATAGCAACCGATTATTTGCAGAAACTCGCTGGACGGCAAGCAAAACTCGCCAAACAGCAAGGAAACA
>CAZOUM010000010.1:0-55907 GCA_964582985.1 uncultured Pirellulales bacterium
ACCCTCATTTCCGCGATGCGACCGCGGCGTGCTCCCGTTACACCACGTCCCCGAAAACCCTACAACAAGCTATTTTACAAGAAAAGTCGCCAAATTCAAAGGCTTTTTGGCCCAAACCAGGCCAGCAACTTGGAAGTTCTGACAAAAAGAGTATACAGTCACCTCGAGCGCAGCCGAGAGGTCTATTAAAACAGATTTCTCGACCCGCCATAGGCGGGCTCGAAATGACAGACATATGCTATCATTTTCTTAGAGCCCGTTAGAACCGCCATTTTTCGTAGCAGACGATTTTCCCTATCGGCTCTCGCCTCGGCTGCTTCGGCTCATCCGCAGGATAACCAAGAGCCATCAGCTCAATTACCGCGATATTATCAGGTATGCCCAGTACAGCTCTTACCTTTTCCGGATAGAACGAGCCAATCCAGCACGTCGCCAGCCCCAGGTCGGCTGCCTGCAAACTGATATGCTCGAGCGCAATAGCCACATCGATAGGCCCAACCGGCTGGCCGCACCGCATCACATAGTCGCTATTGCTGCAGGCAGCTATAATTGCGCCGGCATCTGCAATAAACATCTGGCCGCTGGCAGCTTCCGCGAGTCCGCGTTTTTTCTCTTCGTCCGTTACTACCACGAAGCGCCAATCCTGCAAATTCTTGGCCGAAGGCGCCAGCCGGGCCGCCTCAAGGACGCTGTCGAGCTTTTCCTGTTCCACCGGTTTGTCCTGATAAGCTCTGCAGGAGTACCTTTTGCGAATTGCTTCCATTACTGTCATAAGAACACCTCGAATTTTTTATCGCCGCGGTATGTTAAACGAACTTCCTGAGCCTTCAAGAATATAGAACATCAAAAGTATTGACGCAAGGGCCAAAAAACCGTATTCTTAAATTGAGTCGAGGGCGATTAGCTCAGTTGGCTAGAGCGCCTGCTTTACACGCAGGAGGCCACAGGTTCAAGTCCTGTATCGCCCAGTTGCATAGGCTGCAAACCTTTGTCATTTTCGGCGATGCTGCCGAAGATAAAACGCCAACCACACTGCTTTATTCAGGAAAGACCTCCTGCGAATATATTTTCGCTTGTTTTTCGCATCCTTTGTATAATGAGCTTAATGCTGGACGATAAGGGTGACAAAACCTTTGGCCCTGGGCCACTTTTCGGACGGACGGAAAAGGCCAATATAGAATCGGCTGAGCCGCTGGCGGTTCGGATGAGGCCGAGAAAGCTTGATGAATTTCTCGGACAAAGGCACTTTGTTGGGCCGGATAAGCTGCTGACAAGGATGCTCGAAGCCGACAAGCTCACCAGTCTGATATTTTACGGCCCGCCCGGGACAGGCAAGACCACGCTGGCAATGGTTATTGCGAATTATACAAAGGCAAAGTTCCATTATCTCAGCGCGCCGGCGGCCAGTGTGAGAGATATTCGCCGGATAATCGCCGGCGCCCGTGACAGGCTTGGGACCGGCCGGCAGCGAACCGTCCTTTTTATCGATGAAATTCACCGCTTCAATCGGGCCCAGCAGGATGTCTTGCTGGATGATGTCGAGGCAGGAGTTTTAATCCTCATAGGCGCTACGACGGAGAATCCGTACTTTTCGGTCAATTCCCCATTGATTTCGCGCAGCACGGTGTTTCGTTTTGAGCCGCTTGGCGAGGATGACGTTCTGCAATTGCTAAAGGCCGCCATAGTAGATGCCGAGCGGGGGCTGGGCAAATTCGATATCAAGGCGGACGAAAAGGCGCTAAAGTTCCTGGCGGTGATGTGCGATGGTGATGCGCGAAGGGCGCTGACGGCTCTGGAGGTGGGCGTGTTGTCGCAGGCCGCCCGTCAGAAAAGAGGAAAAATAAAATTTGATTTGGAAGTGGCGAAAGAGTCGATACAACAAAAGGCGATTGAATACGACGGGACGGGCGATACGCACTACGATTTGGCCAGCGCTTTGCAGAAAAGTATGCGAGGGTCTGACCCTGATGCAACCGTTTACTGGCTTGCCCGGATGATAGTCGGGGGCGAGGATACGCGATTTATCGCCAGGCGGATTGCAGTCTGTGCGGCGGAAGATGTGGGAAACGCCGACCCAATGGCGACGGTTTTGGCTGCGGCGGCGGTTCAAATATCGGAATTTGTCGGCCTGCCTGAGGCCCAACTGGCGCTGGCACAGGCAGCGTTATATGTTGCTTGTGCACCAAAATCGAATGCGGCCGCCTCAGCTATTTGGAAGGCAGTGGGCGACGTAAAAGAGCAGCCGACTATAGCTGTTCCGAAGCATCTGAAAGACAGTCATTATCCGGCTGCGAAAAAGGCCGGTTTCGGTGCGGATTACAAGTATCCGCACAATTTTGAGGGTGGATTCGTGCCGCAGGAGTACCTCCCGGCGGCTATTGGGGGAAAATACTATAAGCCGAAAGAAAGCGGGTGTGAAAAAAATATCAGGCGTTATTTACAAAAGCTGCAAACCTTGATAGAAAATAGCAAACGTGACGGCAGCCGGAAGAAGGATAGTTGAATGGACAAGATGGAATTGCGTCGCCACTTGCGAAAGTGCCTGCTTGAGATGACCGACGAGCAAAGGAGTGAAAAGGGCAAAAAAGCATGCCGGAATCTGGTCTCCACACGCGAGTTTCAAAGCGCAGCGGTGGTTATGATGTATTTATCACTTCCGCACGAGGTGGATACCTCCGAGGCGATACTTTCCGCCTGGCAGCTTGGCAAGACAGTGTTAGTGCCGAGGGTATCGTGGCAGCAAAGACATATGATACCGGTGCAGATAAACTCTCTGGAGACCGACTTTTCTACCGAAGCTTCCGGGCTGCGGAATCCGATAACAGGAGTGCCGATGCCGTTAGAGGATATTGATTTGGTGGTTACCCCGGCATTAGGATTCGATGGTAAGGGCAATCGGCTTGGCCGGGGCAGCTCCTATTACGACAGGTTTTTCGCTAACGCTGAACTCAAGGCAGCCAGATGCGGCTTTGCTTTCGCAGAGCAGCGGGTTGAGACGGTACCGGTGGCAGAGCACGATGAGCTGGTGGACTTCCTGGTGACAGATGAGGGAGTAACATACTTTGACAAAAGAAAATAACGCGCAGCGTATATCGCTGAAGGCAAAATTTTTGGTTTCTTCTTTTTGAGATTTTATTTGTCGCTTTGCTTTTTGATTTTTGACTTTGTTGGTTGCCGTCAATTATCTACTAATTAGAGGAGAACAAAATGGCTCTTTATCCTTCCACTTCGTACGGCAGACGGAGGAGGCGGACCCGAAGGTGGGTGTACACCATTTCAACGTTGCTGGTTATTGTTGTGGTGATTGCCTGTATTTATGGTTACCGTTCTTTAGTCAAACACAAAGGTGGAACCGGCCCGACCGCAACTGATATCAATGCTGGCAAGGGAACACCGCCGGGTGTGATTGGGATGCCGCCGGAGCCGAATTTGTCAAAGGAGGGGCCGGTTACTGAACCGGACTCGGAGGCGGCCGAGCTTATTGCCAAGGCTGCCGACTGCATCAATGCAGAGCCTGCAAGGATTATAGAGGCACGTGAGATACTTAATGACGCATTGGCAATGCCGATGAACAGACAGCAGCGGACTGTTGTGAAAAAGCAACTCTCCGCTCTCGCCAACGAATGGCTGTTCAGCAGGAAGTTTTTCCCGCAGGACAAACTCTGTGAAAGTTGTCAGGTTAGGCCGGGTGACCAACTTAGTATGATCGGCAAGCGATATAAGGTGCCGTGGAAAGTTCTTCGTAAGATTAACGGAATCAGTCGGGCCGAGTACCTTCGGGCGGGAGACGTGATAAAGGTAATTAACGGCCCATTCCACGCCCGCATATATCGCTCAACCTTCATGATGGATTTGTATCTACAGGACACTTTCGTAAGGAGTTTTGCAGTAGGTTTAGGCATGCCGGGCAGGGAAACACCGACGGGACTTTGGCTCGTCGAGCCGGGCGGAAAACTTGTTGAGCCGCCCTGGCCCGACCCGGAGACAGGTAAAATTCTTCATTCGGGCGACCCTGGTTATGCTCTGGGCTCGCGATGGATTGGGCTCAAAGGCATCGAGGGAGAGGCCGTAGGCAGGAGCGGCTTTGGCATCCACGGCACGAAGGACCCAGAGACAATTGGAACTGCAAGTTCACGAGGATGCATCCGTCTGCACAACGGCGATGTGAAAAAGCTCTATGACTTATTGGAGCCGGGCCTTTCGCGGGTTGAAGTCGTCGACTAAGAGTAATTAACAAGTCTGGTACGTATCAAAGATGTACTATCCTTTTTTACGGTCGAGATGCCAGAGTTTGCTTTTGTATGTTGAGGGTGTTTCTTTCCCAGAATACGCGGTCGTTGTAGCCTTGAATCGTTGCATCAAGCTCGGCCAAGCGCAGGCGTTTGGCGGCGAGCAGGCAGTATTCGGCTTCAATCTCAACGCCGAGGAATCTGCGATTCAGTTTTTTGGCCGTCACCAAGCTGGAGCCGACGCCCATAAAGGGGTCGAAGACAAAGTCGCCTTCATTTGTGCTGGCCAGAATCAGTTTTGCCAGCAGTTTTTCCGGCTTTTGGGTTGGATGGTCGGTATTCTCCGGCATCGACCAAAACGGCACGGTAATATCGTTCCAGAGATTTGAGGGATGCGTCAGGCGAAAATGCCCGTTAGCTGTCTCCTGCCAATCTTTTGGCGTGCCGGTGGTGTCGGTATATGGGGCGATAACTCTGCGCTTTAGCTTTACGTCTTCCACATTGAATGTGTAGTCATCAGAAACCGTGGCAAACCAAATATCTTCCGCGGCGTTTTTCCAGTTTCTTTTAGCGCCTCTGCCTTTTTCCCTTTCCCAGGTAATCCGATTGCGCACCTTCAGATACTTTTCCAGAATAAGATGAACCGCAGTTGAAGTGTACCATTCGGAGCACACATACACCGACGCATTGTTTTTAAGCGTCGGTAATAGCCTGACCAGCAAATTCTCAAACCATTCGGCGTATTTATCAATATCCTTTTTTCTGAAGCTGGACGACTTGAAAGTCTTGTTAATGTTATATGGCGGGTCCAGTATCATCAAATCGGCAAATTCGGCAGGCAGAAAATCGAGGATTTCAAGAATATCCTGGCTTAGTATTTTGTTCTCAATTGAATCTATGCCTGCAGGTTTGTGAATGCGAATCAGCTTTTTGCTGTAGTGCTCTCTTTCTGCTTGAGTAAGTGTTATCGTTCGGTTCCTGTGCGCACGAACCTTGCCCACACTTATGGTCTCCAGAGGCCGGCTAATCGGAACTTATGCGGATTCTTTCTTCTTAGCCTTCTGTTTTTGTTTTGCTGTAAACAGCTCGGCTTTACCTTCGACGATATCGCGGGTCATTACATATTTTGCCCGGCTTGTCTCTTCGGGCAGCTGGTACATCAGGTCAACCATCAGCTCCTCGGCCATCGCGCGAAGCGCCCTGGCGCCGGTGTCACGCTCGAGCGCTTTTTGCGCCAAGGCCCGCAATGCATCCTCCGTAAATTCAAGCTGTGCATCTTCCATCTCGAAGAATTTCTGGTACTGCCTGATGAGGGCGTTTTTCGGCTTGGTCAATATGTCGACCAGCGCATTTTCATCGAGAGCCGACAGAGTAGTAATTACCGGCAGCCTGCCCACCATTTCGGGTATCATTCCGTACTCGATAATATCTTCCGGTATGACCTGGGCGATTACATCGCTGTACTCGGTTTTATCATCGCTTCGGCCGGCCAGTTCGGAATCGAAGCCGATCATTTTTTTGCCGAGCCGCTTCTTGACGATATTTTCCAGACCTACAAACGTCCCGCCGCATATAAAGAGTATTTGTGTCGTATCAAGTTGTATATATGATTGTTCCGGATGTTTTCTCCCACCCTGCGGCGGGATATTGGCGGTAGTGCCCTCGAGCATCTTCAGTAATGCCTGCTGGACGCCTTCGCCGGAGACGTCACGGGTAATTGAAACGTTCTGATATGTTTTGCCGACCTTGTCAATTTCATCAATATAGACGATGCCCCGCTGAGCAGCTTCTATATCATAGTCGGCAGACTGCAGCAGGCGCAGCAGGAAATTTTCCACGTCTTCGCCGACGTACCCGGCCTCGGTGACAGTAGTCGCATCGCATATTGCAAACGGCACTTTCAGGTGTTGGGCAAGCGTGCGGGCGAGCAGTGTCTTGCCTGCGCCGGTGGGACCGATCAGGAGCACGTTGGATTTATCTATCTCAACATCCGAGGTGTCACTGTCGCTGTGCAGCAGCCGTTTGTAGTGATTGTGCACTGCGACCGAAAGATATTTCTTGGCGTGTTCCTGGCTGATTACGTACTGGTCCAGATACTCTTTTATTGCTCTGGGCTTTGGTATTTCCTTCAGGCTGGCGACCGGACGGCTGACTACTCTGCGACTTTGCTGGATGATGTTATGGCACAGGTCGACGCACTCCGGACAAATAAAAACATTGTCCGGCCCTTCTATGAAGGTATCGTCCCGGCTTGACGCCCGGCCGCAGAAACTACAAATTGCCTTGCTTCTGCTACTACTCGATTTCTTCGCCATTATTATCTTCCTAAATCCTGCGTTAAATTAGCACTCCGTCGGTGCTTAGATAGCGTCAACGAATACAAGATTTTACCATATAAGAACTTCTCCTTACAGTGTTAAATTCGAAATCCGAATATCGAAACTCGAAACAAATTTAAAATACAAATTACCAAAATATCAAACAGAGCATTACGAGTGTGAGCGAGTTTGTTTTGAAAATTGGTATTTTTGACATTCGATATTGTTTCGAATTTCGGATTTCGTACTTCGGATTTTAACAGAAAACCCAGATTTTCGCCCCTAACTTGCGCTATAGTATTCAATTTCCTTGCCTTATATATTTTACTTCGGCAAAACTGCCAAGGCAAGTTAATTACCGCCGTCGATTAACTCTTCGAGCTTGCTCCTTTAGCGAGTTGGGTTTTTCAGCCACAACGGCAGAATGATTTGGTAAAAGACCTGGTTTTTTGCAACTATACGCTGTTGTTTTTGGCGAATTCAGCCCCTCGTCGCAGGGCTTCGGTATTGACAGGAAGTGTTTTGTGGTATCGTTTGGCAAGCACGTCAGCTAAACATTCCGCCGCCGCATCGGCGCTGAAAATCCCTTTCCTCTGTAAATATGCACCAATCGCCACCATATTAGCGGCTTTTACGTTGCCTAATTCGACCGCTATGTCATTGGCGGGCACCCGCAATACGTCGATGCTATCGGCCAATTCTGGCTCACTGTCAATCAGGGAACTATTCATTACCAGCAGCCCGCCGTCTTTGAGGCGGGGCGCGAATTTGTTCAAAGAGGCCTTGTTCATTATAATCAGCGAATCGGGTTTGCCGACCATAGGTGAGGCGATAGGCTCATCTGCGATAATGACCGTACAATTGGATGTGCCGCCTCGGACCTCGGCGCCGTAGGCGGGCATAAAAGTTACCTCTTTGCCGGCTTTCATCGCTGTCTGAGCCAGCAGTCTGCCGGCCAATATAATCCCCTGACCACCAAAGCCGGCGATAATAACCCCTTCATAAAAACCGTTTTCTTTCATCTTGCGTGTCAATGTTTAGTATCAGGTTCTAAAGCGGCCCAGCGGGAAGACCTTTGTCATTTCCTTTTCAATCCATTCCATCGCCTTGGCCGGTGTCATTCGCCAATAAGTCGGGCACGGTGAAAGCACCTCAACCAGCGACAGGCCCTGGGCACCGTCAAGCTGCAGTTGGAAGGCGTGTCTTATTGCCTTTTTGGCTTTACGGATTTGCGCTGGATTGTACACCGAGCACCGCTCAATATAGATTGCTCCCGGCAGCACCGCCAATAACTCACATACTTGCAGCGGATGTCCCTCGCCAATGGCTTTGCGTCCCTGTTGCGTCGTTGCTGTCACCTGGCCGAGAAGGGTTGTCGGCGCCATTTGCCCACCGGTCATCCCAAATACCGCATTGTTGATGAAGATAACTGCTATCTGCTCACCTCTATGAGCGGCGTGAATGATTTCCGCGGTTCCGATTGCCGCCAGGTCGCCGTCACCCTGATAGGAGAAAATTATTTTATCCGGGTTGGTCCTTTTCATACCGGTTGCTACTGCCGGTGGTCTGCCGTGTGCGACCTCGACCATATCCACGTCGAGGTAATCGTATGCCAGCACCGCGCATCCTACCGGTGCTATTCCGATGGTCCGGCCGCGGATGCCCAGCTCATCAATTGCTTCAGCTATCAGTCGGTGCACAATTCCATGTCCGCAGCCGGGACAGTAATGTGTCGGGCAATCTTTTAGCGTTGGCGTTCGGCTGAATACTGTTTTCACTCCGTCAGGCCTCCCTTTGAACTGTTGTCAGAGGGTCTCTTTCGCATCGTTTTTCCATCTGTGCCTTTTTTTCCGGTATTGTCAGTTGCCTGATTCTCTCCAATACCTGTTCGACGGTCGGAACGCTGCCGCCTGGTCGTCCGTAGAAAAGCACGGGGGCCTTGCCGGCTACGGCCAGTTTCACGTCCTCAACCATCTGGCCAAGGCTCATCTCCACCGTCAGAAAAATCGGAAACTCATTCGCGGCCTTGTTGATTAGCTCCGTTGGAAATGGCCACAGCGTGATGGGACGTATGCACCCAACTTTGATTCCCTGTTGCCTTGCTTTACTGACCGCTGAACGCACGATTCTCGCAGCGACTCCGTATGCAACCACTACGATTTCGGCATCTTCAACTTCGTATTGTTCGCAAAGGACTTCGTTTTTTTCGACCTGCTTATACTTGGCCTCAAGCTTATAGTTATGCTGCTCTAATGCACCCTCACCGAGCCATAAAGACCGGACAATATTTTGTTTTCTGCCGTCTGCGCCAGTCAGCGCCCAGTCCTTAGGAGGCAGTTTTCGGCCTGGCTTTTTCTTCAATACTATCGGCTCCATCATCTGGCCCAGAATACCGTCCGCCAGCACGACGACAGTCATTCTATATTGGTCAGCCAAATCGAAGGCCAACTGCATACAGTCGACCAGTTCCTGCACGCTCGACGGCCCAAAGACTATAGTTCGGTAGTCACCGTGTCCACCGCCGCGGGTGGCCTGAAAGTAATCGCCCTGCGAAGGCGCTATGTTGCCCAGGCCGGGCCCGCCGCGCATTACATTAACAACCACCGCCGGCAACTCAGCACCTGACAGATAGCTTATTCCCTCCTGCATCAGGCTGATGCCCGGACTGGATGAGCTTGTCATTGCCCTTTTGCCCGTCGCCGAGGCCCCGAATACCATATTGATGGCCGCGAGTTCACTTTCGCACTGCACAAACACCCTGTCCTCCTCCGGCATCCGTCTTGACATATACGCGGTGACTTCGTTTTGCGGCGTAATCGGATAGCCAAAATAGGCATCGACCCCGGCAATTATAGCCGCTTCTGCAAGCGCCTCATTGCCGCACATTAAAATCCTTTCGCTCATATTTTTTCCTTGGTTAGACTCAGCGTACCTTTCTTGCCCGAATCTATGGATACTATCTTACTGTCACCGCGAACCTCGATCACCGCGTCCGGGCAGATGATAGCGCACATAGCACAGCCTGTGCAATCGGTGTTGTTTGCCCGCGCGGGGAAGTAGCCGTGTTTGTTGGAGTGTTCAGAGATAACGATGCTGTTCTTAGGACATACTACAACACACAAACCACAGCCTTTGCACCGTTCGGTATCAATTATTATTTTACCAGCCATTTCTCGTATTGCGTATTGCGTTTAACGCATAGTACTCGACAAAATTAAGCTACCGGATTTTAACAAGGCCGAACACTTATGTAAAGAAAAAACGCAATTGGTGAGTATATAAGACAACAGAAGCCTCAGAAACAGTACTCTTTGCTATTGAAATCGCCCAGCAAAACACTAAAATAATTTCATAAAAGCCTGATTTGCCCTGAAAGGGAATTGACCCGTATTTCGCTTGTGCTGGCGAAGGCAGTAGATCTTCGTTGTTATGATATGTTACATAAGGGAGAACAAAAGTGAACGTATTTGACAAGATTTGTGCTTGTCTGGCATTCGCCCTGGCAGCAGTACTCATTGCGCTTGGCGTATTGGGGTTATTCACCGGCTGCAGTGCTCATTTTACGCTTCCTCCCATTGCTGGTGTGTTCCCCGCCTTTGTCGGCTGGGGCATCGTCAAGCCGGTTGTCGTTGCGTGGAAAAGCACTCTTTAAAACCGGGTTCAGCAAGTACTGAGTAGTTGTTCACTATTGAAACTATCCATCCAAATCCTAAAATAGCAGTGGTTTTGAAGGAACAGGTTATGTGTCGCTCGTTCAATATTTCCAAGCTGCTAATTGTGGGGATAACGCTACTCGCGATATGGTTGTCCGGCTGTTTTTCCGCTCAGGACGCTCCGCCGAAAAAGGCCACGAGTGAACCTCAGCTTTGCCGGGGATATTTTCAAAGCGAAGAAGCTGCTAAAGAACAGCTCGCCGAATTTGCGCGCAGCTATTCTAATTTGCGCCAGTGGAAAACGCGGGCGAAACGTATTCGCGCTGGGATACTTCGCGGAGCAGAGCTTCTGACACCAGCCAAGAAGTGTCCTTTGAATCCCATCATCCGCAGCAAGCGCAAATACAACGGCTACACAGTTGAAAACGTAGCATTAGAAAGCCTTCCCGGTTTCTTTGTGACGGGAAATTTGTATCGTCCTCTAAACGCCAAAGGGCCCTTTGCCGGCATACTCTGTCCTCATGGCCATTTCCGCGACCCCAATGGCGGCGGGCGGTTTCGAGATGATATGCAAAAGCGATGCGCCACCCTGGCCCGTATGGGCGCGGTCGTTTTCTCCTATGATATGGTTGGATGGGGCGAATCCAACCAGACGACCCATAAGCATCCAAAGGTCCTCGCCCTGCAGCTTAATAATAGCATCCGCGCTGCTGACTTTCTTACTTCTCTCAAAGACGTGGACCAAAATCGCATTGGCGTTACCGGCGCATCCGGCGGCGGAACACAGACATTTCTCTTAACCGCGGTTGACAATCGCATCGCAGTTTCAGTTCCTGTTGTTATGGTTTCCGCTCACTTTTTTGGCGGCTGCCGCTGCGAAAGCGGTATGCCCATACACAAAAGCGACACCCACGAGACCAACAATGCGGATATTGCCGCCTTAACTGCGCCTCGCCCCCAGTTGATTATCTCCGATGGTAAAGATTGGACCAAGAACACGCCGAAGGTTGAATTTCCTTATATAAGAAACGTCTATCGTCTTTACGGTGCCGAAAATCTCGTTGAGAATCTGCATCTGCCAAATGAAGGCCACGATTACGGCCTATCAAAGCGTGCCGGCGCGTACAGGTTTCTGGCCAAACACTTGGAACTTTCACTTGATAAGGTCACCAAAGCCAACGGTTCAATTGACGAAAGCGACATTACAATCGAAAAGCCCGAGACAATGAACGTTTTCACTCCCGAGCATCCAAGACCAGCACACGCCGTCAAGGGTGACGAGGTGATAGATGCGTTATTAGAGTTAAGGTAGACTAACCGTTGCCCTATACTGAAGTAAAGTGACCCGAATTTCGCTGACGTTACGCAAGGCTGGACAACTGTGCCGTTAGCCGGTGTTATTCGAGGTTAAGTCCACAGGAGTCAAATTGTGAAGATAGATTACTCAAGTCGACGTGATTTTGCCGAGAGGTTCAAGGAACGTAAAGCCGAGGGCAAGCCTGGCTGGGCCGACGAAGACAGCTATAAAGCAAAGGTTGCAAGAATTGAGAAGTTTCTCGCGAGGCACAATGTGCCGACAAACGGCAGGTTTCTTGAGTTGGGTTGTGGAGCTGGAAACATCACCTTGTTTATGGCTGAAAAAGGCTTTGAAGCCTATGGCATAGATATTGTCCCTGAGGCTGTCGCTTGGGCAAAAGAGAAAATGAGAAAATCGTCTGCAAGTGCTGATTTCTGTGTTGGTAATGTTGTGGACCTGAAATCGTATTCCGACGGCTTTTTTGATTTTGTTTTTGATGTGGAGACTCTTCACTGCATCATTGGTACGGACCGTAAGAGTTGTTTAGCCAGCACGTTTCGGATTCTAAAGAAGGGTGGCCTTTTCCTTGTTGGAGCTAATCTTGTAAATGAAAAACTAAGTAAGCGTGTGGAATTAGGTCCTGGCTGTTATTTCGATCCGCGAAGCCAGTGTTTGTACCACAATGGTGTTCCATATTATTATCTTTCACGAAGGAAAGAATTTCTCAAGGAGATTGGAGACGTGGGTTTTCAGGTTGTCCATTCCGAAAAAGCTCCAAAGATACCTGAATATGAGCCGCTTCACGCAGGTTGGCTATGGGTGGATGTTATTAAACCATAGGAATGTGACGGCTAACGAAATGCTGCACTTGGCCTTGAACTCCAGAGAAATACATCTTATACAAAGGTTGCGAGGTATGAAAAAGTCGTACCAGGGACATGAAATCCAATACCAAAAGATGAAAAACAAAGACGTCCTCTCTTGGGACGAGATGATTGGTCACAATAAAGGAATTACTAACGATACTAAGAGATTCTTGATGGACGTCCTTGCTCAACCTTGGGCCCCAAAAGGAGGAAAAGTAATTGAGCTTGGCTGTGGGACCGCTCCTATACTAAGGTGGCTTTGCAAAAAGAAATTCGAGGGCTTGGGTGTTGATGTTAGTAAAACAGCTATCAAGATGGCAAGAGAACAGTCAAAAGGCTTTGATATTCGCTTCAAACGAGCTGATGTGTGCAACCTTAGCGCTGAGAAATCTCGAACATTCGATTTAGCCGTCGACGGTCATTGCTTGCACTGCATTACCCAGCCGGAAGACCGAAAAAGGTTTCTGAAAAATACCTTCAGACTTCTAAAGGAAGGAGGACTTTTTATCGTTATGACTATGTGCGCTCCGGTTGACCGAAAAATGTTCTCGAACCTGTTTCAGGAACAAAAGCTTATTGATAGAATTATATACGCACCTTACGACAGAGCCACTGAATATGAGGGCTCGCGCACATTTGAGGGTCGAGATTATATACCCACCCGGTATGTCGGGCACTGTAAGAGTATTCTAACTGAGCTACGCAGAGCACGTTTTCATCCCCGGTTAATCAGATATAGCCATCCTGTTGCCCAGGTTCCCTTTAGTAATCTTGCGGTGGGGGCCCTGGCGAGGAAAAGCTTTGTTAAGCATCCGGCTTCTTGAGTTCTTCGATTTTTGGCAGGTCTTTTAGGGAATTTAGGCCGAAGACTTCCAGGAATTTTCTTGTGGTGCCGTAGAGCATCGGCCGGCCTAAAACCTCCGCCCGACCGATAATCTTGACCAGACCCTTATACATCAGGTTTCGAATCACCTCGCCTGCCTGAACCCCCCTTATGGCCTCGACGTCGGCCCGGATGACCGGCTGTTTATATGCAATTATCGCAAGTGTCTCCAGCGCCGCCGGGCTGAGCTTGCTGTCACTTCGCGCGCGGAGCAGTTTTTTCAACCACGTGTTGTAATCGCTCAGTGTCAGCATCTGATAGCCCCCCGCAATTTGCTCTATCCTGAAGGCGCTGTTGTTGGCTTGGTATTTGTCGTTGAGGTTTTTGATATGCTGACGGATTTGCTTCACGCTTGTCCCGACAATATCAACCAGCCGGGCCGCCGTAAGCGACTCATCGCTGGCAAACAAAACCGCTTCCACCACCGACTCCATTGTCAGTTCGCCATCCTCGCTTGTCTGCGGCAAATCAGTCTGCCCTTCAATCTCTATTTGCTCTTCTGTCATAGCTTCTTCCATGTAAACGGGTCTGCGTCTTTTTTGCTTATTCTAATTGTTACATTTCTTAGTCGCTCTTGCAACTGTTTAGCCAATTTCCTTAGAATAAACCGTTCCGAGACGCTGTGGCTCAAGCAGATACAGGTCAGGCCCGCCTCTTGCGCGGCCAATGCCTGATGATGTTTCAATTCGCCCGTGACATACAAATCAGCCTTTGCAGCGATGACAGAATTTATGATTTTGCCGCACGAGCCCGCGCACACCGCGGCCGTCTTTACCAGTCGTTTTTCGTCACCCACAATACCCATAGCCTGTGCGCCGGTATGTTTTTTAAATCTCTCGACGATTTTGCTGACTTGCACGGGTTTGTCCAGCTTGCCGATTCTACCCAGGCCGAGTTTATCCTGCGCGTCAGAGAGTTTGTAACAGTCAAAAGCCGGCGTCTCGTAAGGATGCGCCTTTTTCATTGCCGCTACCACAGCATCGAGTTTTTCAGCCCGTACAATGGTCTCGAATCTTGCCTCCGCGACCTTTTCTACTTTACCTTTTCTCCCTATGGCCGGCTTTGCACCTTCCAGAGGCAGGAAACTTCCTCTGCCCTCAGCCTGAAAGCCGCAGTGGCTGTAGTTACCGATTATCCCGGCCCCGGCGGCGAAGACCGCCTCTGATACTTTCGCGACCGATTCAATCGGAATAAAGACAACAAGCTTGTAATTGTCACCGGCAGGGTTTCCGACATAATCACCAATCGGCTTTGCATCGCGGATTCCGATAATGTCTGCCAAACCGTCGTTTACACCGCCGATGGCCGAATCCAGGGCTGTATGTATCGAAAAAACGGCCATCCCCGACCGAATCACATCATACACAACGCCCGTGGGGCCGTCGGTGGTGATTCTCTTCAAACCGTCCCAAATCACCGGGTGATAGCTTATTATCAAGTCGGTATTTAGTGCTCTTGCCTCAGCGAGCACGTCTTTGGTTACATCGATGGTCAGGAGGATGTGTTTTACGCTTTGCTGCGGGTTGCCGATTAGCAGGCCGACATTGTCCCATCCTTGGGCTAATCTCAGGGGGACTATTCCATCGATAACAGCGGATACGTCTTTCACCTTCATTTGGATCATGTCCAGAGAAGTAAGTACCTGCATTTTATGGCTCGCCTCGCATCCCGAAATTTTACTCAAGTCGCACTGCGACGACCGCTTTACGCGGGTGGCCCGTATATAAAGTATACTCCATTTGAATGACTTGGCAAGCTGACAGCACCGGTTTTACGGAAAAAAGCAGGGCCAAACAAAACCGCAAGCCCTTTATGGCCAACGACTTAGGACGTGCAGATGGCTCACAAAGACTGGTGGCGGCCGTTAATCAACGGTCTCTTTTCGGCATTGACTTCTGACAAAATCGTCGAAATATTTCTGCAATTTTCTTGTTATCGGCCCGACTTTGCCGTCGCCGACTCTGTGCTTCTCTACCGCGCTTACCGGCAGGACCTGCATAATCACATTTGTCAGAAATATCTCATCGGCGCCCAGCACCTCGTCTATGCCCAGCCTTTTCTCAACAAGCTTGATGGAATTCTCAATCGCAATTTGACAGACGGTCTTTCTTGCCACACCTGCAAGTACTGGCGTTTCAATGGGCGGGGTGCACAGCACCGAATCCTTCACCAAAAAGACATTGCTAATACAGCCCTCAGCCAGGCGGTTATCTACGGTAAACCACAAGGCCTCAGCAGCCCTTTTCTCGTGGGCTTCCCGAAGTGCAATCATCCGTGACAAGTAGTTTATTGTCTTATGTCCGTAAATCGGCTCAGCGGTATTTTGCCTGAATGGGCACAGCACAACCAGAACGCCGTTTTGGTAGTATTCCGGCGGATAAGGCTGGAGTTTCGTAGCTGTAATAAGCAGCGTCGCCTGCTGCTGCTCTTTTTCGGCGGCCATCGGCCCGCTGGTCAATGTCAGCCGAAGCCGGGCATCGGTCAATTTATTTGCTTTCAAAACCTTGTATATGGCGTCGGTGATGTATTTCCTGTCATAGGTGATATTTATGGATAAGGAGCCGGCACTGAAAAACAGCCTGTCCAGATGGTCTTTCAGGCAGAAGACCACACCGTTGTAGCTGCGCATCGTCTCAAAAAGCCCCATTCCGTACAGCAGCCCGCCGTCCCTAACCGACACTGAAGCCTTGTCGATATCTACCAGCTTGTCATTTAGAAAAACCTTCTCCATATCGTTAGCGTATAGCGTACAGCGTTTAGCGTATAGGGTTGAGCATTCTGTTTTTTGCTAATCTCTTATCTGTTTATTTTCCCAGAGCTTGCCACCAAGTTTCATTAAATCCTCGAAATAGACTTTATGTGTCACCCCCTTTTTTCTGGTAGCAGGGTGCATCATTTTAATTAAACCTATTGGCCTTTGTATAATATTATTGCATTTCCAGATGCCTATGTCGTTATCTATCTCCTCGATTTTACCAAAAGATTTATAACCAAATTTCTTGCTATAATCGGGCAATTTGTTTAGACATCTAATAAGCTCTTCAAAAATGGTGAAAGTGCCACAAAAAACTATAATATTTGGTTTTAGCTCTTTAATGTCAGCCATCATCAATGGCCAAAACAGTCCAGCATGCAAACCTACTAAGCTCATATTTGAGATGGTTCCTGCGCCAAACCGTTTTAAGTTCATATAACTTGAATACTTAAGAGCTTGTCTGCATTTATTAGAATCTTTCCATTCATAACGTGGTTTTTGGTCTATACTGTGAAATCCTCCCGAGCAACATGCCAACAACCGCCACATTCCCTTTGGGTTCCATTACTCATTTTCAAGTGCTTCCTTGAATTTGTAATTTTGATTTTTCCCTCTTGATGAAGGCTCCTTGAGTATAAAAAGCACCTTTAGTTTTGCTTCGTCGTATTGTTCCCATTTAGCTACTTCGCACAAATTTTCCTCTTCCACACGGCCATATAAAGATTCTATATCCATATATTACCCTTTCTTTCGTTCGCCGTCCGCTAAACGCTGTACGCTATTTATTCCTGCAAGTAATGCTCTTGCTTTTGTGATTGTCTCGTCCCATTCTGCTTGTGGGTCTGAATCTGCGACTATCCCGCCGCCGGTCTGTGCAAAGGCCTTTTTGTTCGCGATAATAATCGTTCGTATGGCAATGTTCAAGCACACACTGCCGTCGATGCCAACAAAGCCAATACTACCTGTATAAACACCCCTATCTGTCGGTTCTGTCTCGTCGATAATCTCCATAGACCGGATTTTTGGGGCCCCGGTAATAGAGCCGCCGGGGAACATTGCCCGCAAAATATCGCAGAACGAGATTTCAGCTCTCAACTTTCCAGCCACCGTAGCCACCGCGTGAAAGACGGTTGGATAGCTTTCGATTGTCCTCGGCTGAGTTACTCTTCTTGTTCCCGGCTCACAGATTCTGGCCACATCGTTGCGTTCCAGGTCAACTATCATATTCAGCTCCGCCTGTTCTTTTTCGCTGTTGACTAATTCATCGAAGTTCTTGGCATTGATTTCTTTGCCTATACGCGCGTTGCTTATTCGTGGCCGCGTGCCTTTAATCGGCTTGGTGCTGATAACGCCATTCTGGATTGTCATAAACATCTCAGGTGACGCACTGACAATATGGAAACCCCCGCCAATATATGCCGCATAAGGGCTTGGATTATAATGATTCTGCCAATGGAAAAGCTCTATCGGCCGGGCATTATAATCACACTCAAATCGCTGCGAGAAGTTAATCTGATAGACATCGCCATCATAGATGTATCGCTTTATCTTCTTAAGCGCCTGCAAGTAGTAATCTTTGTCCATATTGCAGCGGATATTCGAAAAATCGATATTCTCAAGGTCGGCAGGGTGAGGAGCTGGCACGGAAATTTGCCGGGCTTTAGCTAACAACTGTTCGAGACCTGCTAATTTCTCCTCCGGCTTTTCAACATCACCCGGCAACTCTAAAGCGATTAACCAAAAGCCGTTTTCGATATGGTCATAGCATATAACCTTGTCGTAGAAGCACAGGCGAATCAACGGCATCTTAATGTCATCTATTGTTGTCTCCGGCAGCCGCTCGATATATCGCCCAAGTTCGTAACTGAAATACCCGATCCATCCACCGCAAAAAATCCCCCTCGGCAAATCACTATTTGGTGCTTCTTCAAGCTTGTACCTGTTTAGTGCCTCAAGCAATTTTTCGAAAGGTTCTTTTTCACCAGTCCTGAATTCAAATATCTCTTTTGGACGGGCCGCCCAGATGCTAAATCTGTCCGCGTCCTTCTTGGATATATTGCCGCCCAGAATTGACGGTGATTCTGACCCGGCCAATATCTCACTTAGAGCCGGCAGGGCTACTGATGTGCGGATTCTCTTGTAATGCAGCCTGCAAAGGATGCTTTTTTTAGCCGCGGCTACTGTCCCCGCCGTCATTTTATTTGCCCCGCCCTGAACTCGTTTATTATCTGCACACCCGAAGATGTCCCTATCCTGTCCGCTCCTGCTTCGAGGAACTCTATGACCTGTCTTGCCGTTCTTATTCCTCCCGCCGCCTTTATCTTACAGTTCGGTGCCGTCTCTTTCATCAGCTTCACATCCTCAATCGTTGCTCCGCCGGCTGGGTGCATTCCCGTGCTGGTTTTTATAAAGTCAATGCCGCACTTCTCAATGATTTCGCAGGCAAAAATCTTTTGCTCCCGCGTCAAGGCCGCCGATTCGATTATGACCTTCAGTTGGACCGCCGGTCTCATCGACCGGCAAACTTCCAGCACCGATTGCAACTGCTTCGTCAGATATTTCGAATCTCTCTCGATTATCGCCGCCAGGTCGGCGACCATATCGACCTCATCCGCGCCGGCAAAAATCGCCTCCTTGGCCTGTGCGACTTTGATTTTGGTCGAATCGGCGCCGAGCGGCAGGCTGACTACGCCTCCCACCTTCACCTTTGAGCCGTGCAATTGGTCCGCCGCTAAAGATACCCATCGGGGATTGACCGATACCGCACAAAACCCATATTCTCTGGCCTCAGCGCACAGTTGTTCTATTTGCCCGCTTGTTACCGTGGCTTTAAGCAGCGTATGGTCGATATATCCTGTCAACTCTTTTTCTTTCACGATTGTCACTTCTTTACGTATCCTTTCTTTTTGAAAGATGTCACTGTGTCGCGCACGCTGTTGTAGCACATCCTGCGAGAGCCAGGATAAGAAAAATTAACATTAACTTTTTCATGAAATCTCCTTCTTGCTTGTTTTCTGTTGCTTTGACTAACTTAAAATAACCGAACTGTACTCGGTTGTGCGAAGCTTTAGGCAAAGCGGCAATTTGCCTGTTGTCTGCTGTTGGTACGTCTATGCCTTCTCGTAAGCCTCCAAAAACTCATCTCTTGCAATTCCAGACTGGGTGCAAATTGTTCTTAACGTAGAGGCTTTTATCTTGGGATGATTTGGCATAGTCAAAGGAGTTTTACTTCCGTCAGGGTTTTTACGTACCATGGAAACGTGCTCTTTTTCCCTTACAGTTCGAAAGCCCAGAATTTCCAAGGCTTTTACTACCTTTTGCTTGGGTGCGTCGACAGGGAACTTCGCCATCAAACATCTACTCCTGTTTCAGCAACGAAGGCCTCGATAATTCGTGGTTCTACCTCTAATACTTCTTTTCCGAAAGTCTCGATATGAAAGCGAATTGCAGACTTTATATCAGAGAGTGCCTCTTCGTAAGTATTTCCCTGCCCAACCACAACCCCTTTGAGTCCCAACGGATACGCTACATAACCATCGGGATGCTTTTCTACAACGATCTTAAATTGTCTCATGACAGATTCCTCATTTTTAAGCAGTAGTATAAATCAGAACCGATTTATTTGTCAAGTCTTGGGTTAGAAAATGGAACAGCCAAGAACATTGTATGCACCTTGTCAATACCGCTTTTTTATGTATCCTTTCTTCTTGAAGAATTCTACTGCCTCGGCCAACCTGCTGAATACTTTTGTTGCTGTTTGCGTAACAAATATCGAAGGCTTCTGCTTCGCCGTCCAGATGACATATACTTCTTTGGCCGCTTCGTGAGCGTGTTGTAGCTCTCTTTCCACTCCGCTTGATATTGCCGCTCGGCCGTCGGCCAGTTCCGGAATAAAGCTAATAATCATATCAGACTGCTCTATGAGCATAAAATCACGGGCGTATATCTGGCTGTTAATGTCCCGCCCGATCTGCTGAACCTGATTCAAATCCAATCGCACTGTCTGCCCAAGCGTTGTCACCTCGACGAAGTCCAGTCCCTTTTGCTTTGCCTGCCCGCTTTTGTGCGACAGGTCCGATTCTTCCAAATCACCCGGGTCGAAGCAGATAAAAAATTGTTTCATCAATCGCCGAAACTCGTTAATTTCCTTCTTTATATTTTTCATTTCGCCAATGTGTGTCATTGGGAAACTCAGATACGCTTTCTTACTTACACCGTCAAAGACGAGTCTGTAGAATGTTTCGGTCGTTTCTTCTTCAGCCCCCCGGGCAAGACAATAAAAGGGAGTGCTTTCGTTGATACCTTTGCAAAGCATTTCTGTGCCGATGATTTCTTCTTCGCGCCAGACAATTAAATCTTTCAGGCAATGTTCTATCGAATGTTTATTGGAAAGTCGCGTATGCAGTGCAGTGACACCGTCAATCAAACAGATATACATATCGGCATTGAGCTGGCGCATCTGGTCGAAGTCCACTGCCGGAAACAAACCATGCCGCCAGCGGAAGGTTGCGTGAGTGTTGACAATCAAATTTGGGGCCTTTTCGGCTTTTGCAATGATATCTTTGAACACGCTGCGGCGAAGCGAGCTCAGCCTTTTCATCGGTATGTCGAGGATTTTGCCGGCCGGAATATCGGGCGCCTCCGCATACATCCGTTCGCCGACATTACACAAAAGCACATCTTTTCCCCTCTCGCCTGCAAATTGGCATACTTTTTCAAGGTAGCTTTTCTTGTCAACGCCAACCATCCCTGTGACAACAATTATCATTGAGTAAGACTCCAGACTCAAGACACCAGACACAAGACACCGGACTCAAAACACAAGTATAGACTTTACTCTTTTGTCCTTATAACTCTTTTTTTACTGAGTTTATAAGACCATGCAATGTCTTTGCTGCCTTTTTTCTCAGGTCTTCCAATTCTTTGTATTCATTGTTCTGCAAATATTCGAGTCTTTTTGCAAGATGCAAGAGATATTCTGTCTCCGCTATTGAGCCTCTCGCTACATATAGAAAATGAACGTATTCTCTTTTATGTTCTCTGCCGGCGCCTTCAGCTATATTGGTAGGTACTGAGACTGCGGCCCTTCTTAATTGAGATGTAATTCCGTATAACTCTTCTCTGGGAAAAGACTTGGTTTTGGAATACACCAGCACAGCTAAATCATCAGCATACTGCCATGCTTTTATTTTCTTAAAATCTCTTCCCATCTATAGAGTCTTCGGTCTTGAGTCTTAGGTCTTTGGTCTTTAGAGGTTTTTCAATCTTTGTTGTTTGTCGTAATCTTTCAAGGCCGCAATCAATTCGCTCATATCGCCCGCCATTATCTTGTCCAGGTTATAAAGTGACATGTTGATTCTGTGGTCGGTCACACGGTTCTGCGGGAAATTATACGTCCTGATTTTTTGCGACCTGTCGCCTGAGCCAATCATAGTCTTGCGTTGTGAAGCGCGCTCGGCCCTTTTCCTGGCCTCGTGGTATTCGTAAAGCCTGCTCCGTAAAATCCGCCACGCCTTGGCGCGGTTCTTATGCTGGCTTTGCTCGTCCTGAATGCTAACGGTTATCCCTGTTGCGATGTGCTCAAGTTTAACAGCGCTGCTGATCTTATTGACGTTTTGTCCGCCCGGCCCGCCGGCCCTGCTGACGTGTTCGACGACTTCATCGGGTTTTATCTGAATATCGATTTCTTCCGGCTCGGGCAGAACCGCCACTGTCGCAGCCGAGGTATGAATTCTGCCCTGCGATTCGGTCACCGGCACCCGCTGAACTCGGTGACCGCCCGCCTCATAGCCCAGTTCTGACCACACCCCCTCACCTTTCACGCTGAATATAATTTCCCGAAAGCCGCCCAATTCCGTTGCGCTAAAATCAAGTTCTTCCACCTTCCACTTTCGACCTTCAGCGTATTTTACGTACATACTGTATAGACTGCGGGCGAACAAAGCCGCTTCTTCGCCGCCAGTGCCTGCCCGTATTTCCATTATCACCGAGTCAATACTCATCTCATCCGCCATCACCAGGCTGTCTTTGAGTTCTTCGAGCAGGGCGTTTTTCTTCTCTTCAAGTTGTCCGATTTCTTCCTTGGCCAGGGCCCTGAAATCTTCTTCCACTGTACTCTCTTCCAATATCTGCTCGGCGTCTTTGATACCGGCTATTGCTGCTTTGTACTCGCGATATTTTGCGACTATTGCTTTCAACTTGCCTTGCTCTTTGGATAACGCTATTAACCTCGCCGAGTCGCTGGCAATTGCAGGGTCGGCAATCTGCTTTTCGATTTGCTCGAAGCGTGCCTCAAGCTCATCAAGCTTTCTTAACAAGCTGTTTTCTACTTGTTGCGCCATAGATACTTATTCTTTGAAAAATAAAAAATAGCGATTAGCAACGTCCAAGTGCGCAAACCCTTCCTTGTGTCCTGTTGCACTTTGTCGGCTAAACGCTATTGTTTCTGTTTCTGCTGCTCTTTCTTGGCCTTTTTGAAGTAATCTTTACCGTACTTCTTCTGGAACCTTTCTATTCGGCCGGCCGTGTCGATATACTTCTGCTTACCCGTATAGAACGGATGACACATAGAGCATATTTCCGCGTGGATTTCTTTGACCGTGCTGCGAGTCTCGAACGTATTCCCGCAGCCGCAGTGCACCACTACTCTCTGGTATTCTGGATGTATCGCTTTTTTCATAAATATTGCACTCCCAAGCCCTCAAATAGGCAATTTTAACAATATCATCGGCTTTTGCAATAGAAATTTCTTACAATTATCGTTTTTTACCTTCCTTCCGCAGGCATCAGGAAACACTGAAAGCAACGGGGCCTGTACCGAATCAAATCGGTATAGGCCCCAAAATCCACAAGCTAAATCCCCGATTACTCCGGATAGAACTCCTTCTCAAGCCATACTGCCATCGCCGTCATCGAACTTCCACCAGCCAATTAAATTGGCATCTTTGGGCACTTGCACTTCACCAGGATTGACATCGGTCTCAAGCCGCTCATCTGCCATTGTTTCGACATCCTCATAGTTAACCACACAGTCGTAGTTCAGGTCGCTTACCTTATTGGCAAGAAGCTTGTGTCGGAGCACGCCCACAGTTAACAGAAACACCGGATAAATTCATTTGACGCATCTTGGTTAATGCTTTATAAAAATGGGTTTTATGCGTCAATTAAGAACGTGCTGAAAAGATAATACTCTATTATAGGAGAAGTTATGAAACTCGATCCGACAAAATTGGAAGATTGGCAGATTGCAGAAGCTGCCGAGGACCAAATGAAGCCTGTTCGCCGGTTGGCGGATGAAATGGGACTCAAAGAAGACGAGTTGCTGCCTATGGGGCTCCAATTGGGCAAGGTCGATTATAAGAAAGTGCTTGAGCGACTAAAAGGTGTGCCCAACGCAAAGTATATCGATGTCACCGCCATCACGCCGACACCGCTGGGTGAGGGAAAAACGACCACTGCTATTGGGCTGATTGAAGGCCTGGGCAAGCTCAAAAAGCGGGTTGTCGGCGCAATCCGCCAGCCGAGCGGTGGACCCACTTTCAATATCAAGGGCTCTGCCGCCGGCGGAGGACTCGCACAATGCATTCCTCTGACTCCTTTCTCAATTCGACTCACCGGCGATATAGATTCCATCACAAACGCCCACAACCTGGCGATGGTAGCGCTGACCTCGCGTATGCAGCACGAAAGAAACTATGACGACGCCCGCCTGGCAAAGAGCAATATCACAAGGCGACTCGACATCGACCCTAAAAGAGTGCAAATGGGGTGGGCGATGGATTTTTGCGCTCAGGCGCTTCGCAACATCACCATTGGAAAAGGCGGAAAAATGGACGGCTACGAAATGGAGTCCGGGTTCGCCATCACCGTCTCCAGTGAGGTTATGGCTATTCTGGCAGTTGCAAAGGATTTGAAAGACCTGCGAGAGAGGATGTCCAAGATTGTCGTCGCCTATGACAAGAAAGGCAACGAAGTCACTACTGCCGACCTCGAAGTGGACGGCGCTATGACAGCCTGGATGGTTGAGGCCGTCAATCCAAACCTGCTGCAAACCATCGAGGGCCAGCCGGTATTTGTGCATGCGGGTCCCTTTGCTAACATAGCTGTCGGACAGAGCTCTATCATCGCAGATGAAGTCGGCACCAAATTAGGCGATTACCATGTAACTGAAAGCGGTTTCGGAGCCGATATTGGTTTCGAAAAGTTCTGGAATATAAAATGCCGTATGTCGGGCTTAACTCCAAATACTATCGTCATTGTCGCGACTATTCGCGCTTTGAAGATGCACGGCGGAGGTCCTACCGTAAAACCGGGTGTGCCTCTGGCCGAGGAATATACCAAAGAGAATCTCGAACTGCTGGAAAAAGGCTGTGAGAACCTTGTTGCTAATATCGAAACGGTCAAGAAAGCCGGCGTCCGGCCGGTGGTCTGCGTCAACAGCTTCTATGCAGATACCAAAGCTGAAATCGAGCTGGTGCGCAAAGTCGCCGAGCAAAACGGCGCCTTGGCCGCGGTCTCGGAACACTGGCTTAAGGGCGGCGATGGGGCAATCGAGCTGGCTGAAGCCGTGATTGCCGCCTGCAACGAGAAAACAAACTTTAAGTTCCTCTACGAGCTTGAGACACCTCTAAGAAAACGAATCGAACTTATCGCCAAAGAAGTCTATGGCGCAAAAGGTGTAACATATACCGACGAGGCCCTGGAAAAAGCAAAGGCCTTTGAAGCCGACCCGGTATCGAAGACTTTGGGAACCTGTATGGTCAAGACTCATCTTAGTTTATCACACGACCCGGACCTCAAAGGCCGGCCCAAGAACTGGGACCTCCCCATCCGGGATATTCTTGTTTACAAAGGAGCAGGCTTTATCGTCCCGGTAGCAGGGGCCATTAAGCTGATGCCGGGTACTGCTTCCAATCCCGCCTTTCGCCGGATTGATGTGGATGTGAAAACGGGAAAGGTCCAGGGACTTTTCTAAGCTAATTGAGTGTGTGAAGGAGTGATTAACTTATGACAGCTAAAATAATTGATGGCAAGCAAGTGGCCGCTGATATGCGCGCAGAACTAAAAGACGAGGTTGCTAAACTCAAGGAGCAGGGTATTGTCCCGGGGCTGGGAGTCATCCTCGTTGGCGACGACCCGGCTTCGAAATCTTATGTCACTGCAAAAGAGCGCGCGTGCGAAGAAATGGGGATTTACTCGGATGACAATCGGCTCGATGCCGATATCTCGCAGGAAGAGTTGATGCAGAAAGTCCAGGATATGAACAATGACCCCAAAATCAACGGCATCTTAGTCCAACTGCCTCTGCCCAAGCACTTGAACGAAGCTGAAGTTCTCCTGGCCATTGACCCCAATAAGGACGTGGACGGCTTTCATCCGATGAATGTCGGCAAAATGGTAGTCGGCGAAGAGGCATTCCTGCCCTGTACGCCGCACGGTATCATCCAACTGTTGCTTCGCAGCGGCGTCAAAATAGAAGGTGCAAACGTGGTAATAGTAGGACGCAGCAACATCGTCGGCAAACCACTTACGAACATGCTTATTCAGAAAAATCCCAAAGGCAACGCCACCGTAACGGTTTGTCACACCCGCACCAAAGACCTTGCGAATCAGACACAGCAGGCGGATATTCTTATCGCTGCGGCCGGTCGGCCGAACACAATCACGGCAGATATGGTAAAAGATGGTGTGGTCGTGATTGATGTTGGCGTAAACCGCGTTGATGACGCCACTAAGAAAAGGGGGTATCGCCTCGTAGGTGATGTCGATTTTGAAGCTGTAAAGGAAAAGGCAAGCTTTATTACGCCCGTTCCCGGCGGTGTAGGGCCGATGACGATAACAATGCTACTTTACAATACGGTAGAATCTGCTAAAAGAGCGGCTGGTCTGGTGGCCGACAAGTAGCGGCAGCCGCGCCAGGCACCAGACCTTGCTTATATGAAAGGAACGAAAGTGGCTACGAAAAAATATCCGGTAATTTGGTTGCAGGGAGCAGGCTGCACCGGCTGCTCCGTATCCGTTTTGAATGCGGTAAGTCCGAGGATACAGAATCTCTTGCTTGACGAGCTGGTACCCGGCCATCAACTAAACCTGATATTCCACGCGACGGTAATGGCCGGCCAGGGTGAGCCGGTGGTCGAGGTGCTAAAGGACGCGGAAAAGAACAGAAAAGGCGGCTACATACTGGTCGTCGAAGGAGCAATCCCGACCGCAGAAAACGGCGCCTATGGCAGTATCGGCGAGAAAGGCGGCAAGCACCTTACGATTGAGCAAAGCCTGGCAGACCTCGGCAAGAGTGCAATGCTGACAATCGCATTGGGTACCTGTGCGGCCTATGGGGGCATTCCGGCAGCAAAGCCTAATCCCACTTTGTGCAAGGGGGTTAAGACCATCTTCAATGAAAAAGGGATTGAGACGCCGGTGGTAAACCTTCCCGGTTGTCCTCTTCACCCCGAGTGGTTTACCGGCACAATATCTGTGATATTGTTCTCAGGTGCGGACGCCCTTGAGTTGGACCAACTGGCTAGGCCCAAGCTTTTCTATGGGCAGTTGATTCACGAAAACTGTCCCCGACGAGCAGACTTCGATAAGGGGAAATTTGCCGAGAAGTTAGGCGACCCCGGATGCCTTTATCAATTAGGCTGCAAGGGCCATTACACTTATGCGGATTGTCCTTTGAGACAATGGAATAACGGCGTGAGTTGGTGCGTCAAGGCAGGCTCTCCTTGTCTGGGCTGTGTCGAGCCGGAGTTCCCGGACGGTACGTCGCCGATTTACGAAAAAGTTACTTTCGAGGACCTCAAATGAGCACGAAAATAAAGATTGACCCAATAACAAGAATAGAAGGTCACATGGCTATCGAGGCCGTGATAGACGACGGCGTGGTGAAAGAGGCAAGAAGCGCCGGAACCCTTTTTCGCGGTTTTGAAATAATTTTGCAGGGAAGGGACCCCCGCGACGCCAATCGGCTCACCCAGCGAATCTGCGGCGTCTGCCCCACTTCTCATGCGATGGCTTCAGCCCTTTGTATCGATAATGCATTCGGTTTAACGGATAAAATTTCAGATAACGCTAAGCTTATTCGCTGCCTTATGCTTGGTGCCAACTTCCTCCAGTCGCATATCCTGCATTTCTATCATCTGGCAGCACTGGACTATGTGGATGCGGTCGGTGCGGTAGGTAACTTAGCGCCTTTTGTGCCCCGCTATGAAGGTGATTACCGCGTGTCCGGCGAGGCGAATGCCGAATTGGTGAACCATTATATAAGAGCACTGGACATCAGACGAAAGTGTCAGGAGGTGCTTTCTATTTTCGGCGGCAAGATGCCGCACAACGTGGGCATCGTTCCTGGAGGAGTCACAGAGCACCCTACTGAGGACAAAATCACCAATTTCCTGTGGCGACTGAATGAGATACGCGACTTTGTTGATAATACCTACATTCCGGACGTAATAGCTGTGGCGAAGGCCTACAGCGACTATTTCGATATCGGCAAAGGCTGTAAAAGGCTTGTTGCTTATGGCGGCTTTGATTTGCCAACCGGAAAGCTCTTTAAGAGTGGGGTTGTCTCTCCCGATTTGCAGCCTGAGCCGTTCGCTAAGGAAAATATCACGGAGGATTTGAAACATTCGTGGTACGTGGATTCCGATTCAGGAAAAAATCCGGCTCAGGGCGAGACAAAACCACAGCCGAAGAAAAAACAGGGCTATTCGTTCATCAAATCTCCGAGATATAAAGGCGAGGTTTGCGAGCTTGGGCCCCTGGCACGAATGGTGAGCAATTACGTACAGGCAGACGCCAAGGTCAAAGAGCTGGTTGATTCACTGCTTGTCCAAGCAGGTGCCGGTGTTGATGCCCTGTTTTCGGTCCTTGGCCGTCACGCAGCAAGGGCGCTGGAAGCCAAATTCGTTGCCGATGCTATGGTCGATTGGTTGCAGGCCTTAAAGCCCGATGAGCCGATTATCGTGGAGAATCAGATTCCTGACAAAAGCGAAGGTGTAGGCTTAACGGAGGCCCCCCGAGGTGCGTTGGGACACTGGATGACCATCAAAGATAAGAAAATTGACCGCTATCAGGTTATTACGCCTACGGCCTGGAATGCTTCACCAAAGGATGATAAAGACCAGCCCGGAGCGGTCGAACAGGCATTGATAGGTACTAAAGTCAAGGACGAAGACAATCCCTTTGAACTTGTCCGAATTGTGCGGGCGTTTGACCCCTGCCTGGCCTGCTCGGTTCATTTACTTGACGCAAAGGGAAGTGAATTAGGAATCTTCAGGGCTGTTTGATATGACCGTAACTACAGGCATAAATTTGACGGCGAGCCGGCAAGATAATAACGGCAAAAACAGCCGCATTTTAGTCCTCGGCTTGGGTAATGTCTTACTCAAAGACGAGGGCGTCGGCGTCCACGTCGCTGCAGAATTGCAGAAGCAGGACCTGCCCGCCAACGTAGAAGTCATTGACGGGGGAACTGCCGGACTCGATATCATCCTGTCACAGGAGGGCCTGGATAAACTGGTGGTCGTCGATGCGATAAGGTTCGGCAATAAGCCCGGCACTATTTATAAGGCCAGGGTCGAAGCCGGAGACAAAGATGAACTGACCCGTATTTTCGGCCCTGACAATGAATCGAAAATCAGCTTGCATCAGGTCGGACTAATCGACGCACTGGCTGCCGCAGAGAAACTAAGCTGCGCGCCAAGGGAAATTGTAATCATCGGTGTTGAGCCGAAACAGATAAATCACGGTTTGGAATTAACTGAGCAGGTCAAACAGAAGATTCCGGAAATAGTTAACACGGTACTTGAGGAAATTAGAGATGCTGTTCACACAGGATAAACCTTTGGATGAAGTATTGGAATCACTTGGCAAAGAAAAGAATATCTTCCTGCTTGCTTGTAACGGCTGTGCTGAAGCGTGCGAAACCGGCGGCGAAAAGGCACTATCGGCAATGAGGATAGAAGTTGAGAAAGCAGGCAAGAAGATAACAGGCACGTGTCTGGTTGATTTTCTCTGCAATAAAGTGTTGGTGACAACTCGCCTCGCCAGAGAAATGGACAATATCAAACAGGCCGATTCCATCCTGGTGCTAACCTGCGGCATTGGCGTGCAGGCCGTTGCCAAGGTGGTGGACAAGGTCGTACACCCCGCGGCAAACACTGTCTCCCTTGGCGGATTGCAGGGGCTTTGGCCCGCAGACGAGCGTTGCCAGGCCTGTGGGGATTGTGCTTTGGACTATACAGGCGGGATATGCCCTGTCACCCAGTGCCAGAAGGGGCTGCTTAACGGCCCGTGCGGCGGCGCTCAGGATGGAAAATGTGAGGTCGACCCTGAAAAAGATTGCGGCTGGATAAAAATCTATGAGCAGCTCAAGAAGGTCGGACGCCTGGAAAACTTAAAGAAAATTCGCACACCCAGAGACCACAGCAAAATGCTGCCATCAGCCGAGCTGCGGCAAACATCGTTTTATGACTTAGAGAAGTAAGGAGGCGTTTAAGACATGAAGCTTAGCGAGCTTTTCAAACAAGGTAAATTCGTAATCACTTGTGAAGTTGGGCCGTCCAAAGGTATAGAGACAAAAAAGCTGATGGAGGAGCTGGAGCCTTTGCGGGACAAGATAGACGCGTTTAACGTGACGGACCTGCAAAGCTCTGTTATGCGCGTCGGCTCGCTTGCGATATGCCGCCTCTTAAGGGACAAAGGTTTTGAGCCGATTATGCAGCTTACCTGTCGCGACCGAAATCGTCTCGGGCTACAGTCGGATGTCCTAAGCGCCGCAGTATTGGGCATTGAAAATCTACTGTGCCTTACCGGAGACCATCCAAAATTAGGTGACCACCCCCAGGCAATGCCCGTCTTCGACCTTGATTCGGTGCAACTGCTGTCGGCAATCAAAGGCTTAATGAACGGCAAGGATATGGCGGGCAATGACCTTGAAGGTCGTCCGCCGCAGTTTTGCCTCGGTGCAGCAGTCAACCCCGGCGCAGACCCGCTCGAACCGCAGGTTATAAAAATGGAGAAGAAAATCGACGCCGGAGCTGAGTTCTTCCAGACCCAGGCCGTTTATGAGATAGATAAGTTCGATTCCTTTATGAAAGAGGTCAAGCATCTGAAGGTGCCGGTTATGGCCGGACTTGTGCTGTTGAAGTCACCCGCCATGGCCAAATTTATGAATGCAAATGTCGCAGGAATTCATGTCCCTGACGAAATTATTGATGAATTGGCCGCCGTACCCAAGGAAAAGAGAGTGGAAAAAAGTTTGGAAATCTCAGCCCGTCTGATTAAGCAGCTAAAGGACCTGTGTCAGGGAGTTCACATTATGTCTTTAGGTTGGGAGCGGCACGTACCTACCCTATTAAAAATGGCCGGGTTATAGTCGGCCAAAAACCTTGCTTTTGCTAAGAATTTGCAGGGATGCCGATGGCAGCTATAAAGTTCAAACCCTTAACCTAAATCACGAAGTCTATATGGCAAGAGTTTTAACGACGTGCATATATTGCGGCTGTGGCTGTGGACTATATCTCGAATCTGACAATGGCAGGATTGTCGGCTCTTATCCAAGTGCCAATCACCCTATTTCAAAAGGTGCTCTCTGTATAAAGGGTTGGAATGCATACGAGTTCATCAACAAAATTGACAGACTCAAAGCTCCTCTGATTAAAACAAATGGCGGGTTTGAAGAGGTTAGTTGGGACAAAGCGCTGGGCCTGGTTTCCAGAAAACTTACAGAAATAAAAGAAAAATATGGCCCAGACTCTCTTGCATTTTTAAGTTCCGCCAAAGCTACCAACGAAGAAAACTTTCTAATGATGAAACTGGCAAGGGCCGTTTTCAAAACCAACAACGTTGACCATTGCGCTCGCCTTTGCCACGCTTCAACGGTGGTCGGCCTTAAAGCCACATTTGGCTCAGGGGCGATGACAAATTCAATAAACGAGTTTGAGGATGCGGAGCTATTTCTGGTGACCGGTTCCGATACTACAGAGCAGCACCCTCTCATTGGCTCAAGAATCATAAATGCCGTCAATGATAATGCTGCCAAACTGATTGTGGTTGACCCGAGAAAAATCGAACTTGCTAAATATGCAGCCATTTATATGCGGCAGGATAACGGCACCGACGTCACCTGGATAAATGGGATGATAAACATAATAATCCAGGAGGATTTGTTCGACCACGAATACATAGAGGAAAGAACAGAAAATTTTGAACAGCTAAAGGAAGTAGTCAAAGCTTACACGCCGGATTATGCGGAGAAGATAACCAGGATTCCCAGCGACCTGCTGATTCGGGCGGCAAGACTCTACGCTAAAACCAAAAAGGCGATGATTGTCTATTCAATGGGTATTACGCAACACACCACCGGGGTAGACAACGTTAAGTCGCTGGCTAATCTGGCGATGCTGACGGGCCACGTAGGATTTCCATCGACAGGCGTCAATCCCTTAAGAGGCCAGAACAACGTTCAGGGGGCCTGCGACCTTGGTGCACTGCCTAACGTATTTTCAGGTTATCAGGATGTAAGGAACGATGCGATAAGAGCCAAGTTTGAGAAGGCCTGGCAAGTTAAGAACCTGCCGGCAGAGCCTGGTCTTACCGTTACCGAAATCTTCAAAAAAGCGCAGGAGGGCAAGGTCAAAGGCCTTTATATAATGGGCGAAAACCCAGTCATAAGTGACCCCGATTCAAATAGTGTGCGCAAAGCGTTACAAAAGCTGGACTTTCTTGTTGTCCAGGAATTGTTTCTTTCTGACACGGCCGAATACGCAGATGTGGTATTGCCTGCTGCCAGTTTCGCTGAGAAGGATGGTACATTTACAAATACCGAACGCAGGGTCGAGCGAATCCGCAAGGTTATAGAGCCTGTAGGCCAGGCCAGGGCAGATTGGCAAATTATTTGCGAAATAGCCCGGCGATGTGGTTACAAAGAAATGGGTTATGCCCATCCTTCACAGATTATGGATGAGATTGCAGAACTGACGCCCATTTATGGCGGGATAAGCTATGACCGCTTAGACCCATTTGGCCTGCACTGGCCCTGTCCGTCAAAAGACCATCTGGGCACTGCCTATCTGCACAAAGATAATTTCACAAAAGGAAAAGGCACTTTTATGCCTTGTGAATACGCTGCTCCGAACGAGCTGCCGGACGATGAATATAATTTTGTCCTGAGCACGGGGAGAGTCTACTGGCACTGGCACACAGGTACGATGACCCGCCGAACTTCCACGCTGGACAGGGAGGTGCCGAGCGCCTACGTGGAGATGCATCCGCGAGATGCCGAAAGACTTCAGCTAAATAACGGCGAGCGCGTCAGAGTATCCTCTCGGCGAGGCCGGATAGAAATACAGGCAAAAATAACAGAGAAGGTGAAAGAGGGTTCCATATTTATCCCGTTCCATTTTAAAGAGGCGGCAGCCAACGTACTTACCAACCCGGCTGTGGACCCACTTGCCAAAATCCCGGAATATAAGGTCTGTGCCGTAAAGATTGAGAAGTTGTGAAAATGAAAGAGATGCTGCTGAAAAAAGACAACGTAAAGGCGCTCTGTATAGAGGCTTGCAATGAGTGGGAAACCTACGTCCCCCTCGAAGGAATGGGCCAGGATGTTCAATTTGTGAAAATAAATAATAAAGAAAAGGATTCGTCTCTCGATAGATTGAATTTGGACTACGAATCGCTCGTAATTCCGCCTAAGGTTATCGGTTTTCCACAACTTGAGTCTCTTTTTGAATTTCAAGGTGGAAAGGTCACCGAAACCGTCCCGTCGCCCGGCAAAAAACTTCTCTTCGGTTTGCGCGCTTGCGACCTCAAGGCTATACGATTTACCGACGGGTTTTTCAAAAAAGACTTCGAAGATATCTACTATCTGAGCAGGTCGAAAGACAGATTGCTGGTACTCGTCGGCTGTAAACGTCCGCCCAGAGATTGTTTCTGTACCTCTACAAAGACAGGTCCATTTCTACCTGTGCTTAATGGCGGTAAAGATTCAGACTTTGACCTCCAGATGGTCGACGTCGGAGATGCCTATGTGGTTGAGGTAGGGTCCAAAAAGGCAGAAGAATTCATAAATAGCTACAGAAAATTCTTTGACGAAGCCTCATCGCAGATGATAGCAGAATCAAAAAAGGCAAAGTCAGAAGCTGAGCGGGCCATTACGCGCAATATGGATTTCGAAAAAGCAATAAAGAATTTTTGTGAAGATAGATTCCCGAAAGACAGCTACGAACAAATAGCCCAAAGGTGCATCTATTGCGGCGGCTGTCTGTATGTGTGCCCGACCTGCACCTGCTTTAATGTCTTTGACGAAAAAAAAGCGGACTCCGGAAGAAGATATCGAAACTGGGACACCTGTGTGCTTGAAGGCTATACGCGAGAGGCCAGCGGCCATAATCCCCGTCAACAAAAATGGCTCAGGACAGCCCGAAGATACGAACACAAATTAAAGTATGATTATCTGACAACCGGTATGAGTGGCTGTGTCGGTTGCGGCAGATGTTTGGCAAGTTGCCCGGTCAACATAGGAATTGTGCAGGTTATCGAAGAGGCTGCGAAGTTATGAACCCCGTTAGAACCCTATCGATGATATATGTATATGTGTTAAAAAGCTCAAAAGATGAGAAATTGTACACTGGTTTAACAAGAAATCTACCTCAAAGAATAAAAGAACACAATGAAGGAGGGGTCTTTTCAACAAAGTTACGCAGACCATTTGTTCCTATATATTATGAAGCCTGCTTGTCAGAAAATGATGCCAGGAGAAGAGAGATATATCTCAAAACTGGCATGGGAAAACGATATTTAAAAAATCGTCTCAAAAACACATTGGAGGTTCTAACGGGGTGAAGAACGAATATATCCCTTACCCGGCAGTAATCGAATCTATCCAGAACGAGAGTTTTGATACCAAAACCTTTAAGGTTGTCTTCGAAGATAAAAATCTGGCTGAGTCGTTCAGCTATAAACCGGGACAGTTTGCCCAATTGTCGCTATTAGGAATAGGGGAGGCACCCATATCAATCACCTCTTCTCCGTGTAACCGAGGGTTCCTCGAGTTTACAATAAGAGCTGCCGGAAAACTAACCAATGCAATGCATCGGCTCAAGCCGGGCGATAGAATCTACGTAAGAGGCCCCTACGGAAATTCTTTTCCATTCGAGCAGGTGAAGGGAAAGGACCTCTACTTCATTGCTGGCGGCATCGGTTTGCCACCTTTGAGATGTTTAATAAACTCAGTTTTTGACAGGCGGGAAGAATTTGGCAGGATTAAGATTCTCTACGGCGCAAAAACGCCGGATGAACTCTGCTTCAAACAAGAGCTTAAGAGCTGGCGGGCAATACCTGATACGGAAGTACTGCTTACCGTTGATGCGCCGGATGAGGGCTGGAAAGAAAATGTGGGCGTGGTGACAACGCTGTGGGATAAGACTGATATGGCTTCACCCGACGGCGTTGCTTATATATGTGGCCCCCTGATTATGATTCGATTTGTCATCATAGAACTCACCAAATCCGGGTTCAAAGATGAAAACATATATGTGACCCTTGAAAGATACATGAAATGCGGCATAGGCAAATGTGGACATTGCAACATTGGGGCAAAATTTGTCTGTATAGACGGTCCCGCTTTTTCTTATAGTCAACTCAAGGAGCTTCCTAAAAAAGAAACGGCGCTGGCGATTTAACCAGTGTCTCAGATACCTGGAAACTCAGACGCACGACTGCCGAGTGCCACAGTTGCTTTTGCCGAACTGCCGGTGTGAAATACCAAGCCAGTTTCCTCACGCCTGTTCAGGCACCCGTTCAAAGGAGAGTTTACTTTTCCACATACCAGCGGTCGCCTGCGCCGGAAACCAGCAGCACGTTGGAATATGCCGTAAAGTCACCGGTGCGGATAATGGCCTTTACCTTTGTGCTTCGTTGTTTGAACTCCGTGTGAGGGATGGTCTCGACCGCGACATTTTTCGGAAAAAAGCCTACAATAGCATTGAATCGGGTAGGGCTTACGTCTTTGGTCTCGTTTGCCATAACCAGCTTTTCCACCGAAAAGTGTTTTATCAACTCTTCCAACAGCTCAAGCACCGTGGGCTTATCTTTGGCCAGCGAAATGTCCACCGTCTGCACGCCCAACGGTATGGGAAAGCCTGCGTCACAGACGATTAGCTCGTCCATATGCCCCATAATTGAAATGACGTGTGAAATCTCTTGATTCAAAAAACCTGTCTCTTTCATTCTTCATATCCTTTCCAACTTTCCAAGGTCACTACTAACCCTTACACCAAGGTTTGAGAAACGGTTTTGGATACCTTAGCCGAAATTATCAATCTCACCTTTGCTCGGTTGTGTTGTTAAAACCACGTGACGCGATTTTACTGAATTAGCCTCAATCACACAAGTTTTTCGGGATTTTGTTCTTCTCAAACGGTCAATTAGGGTAGCGCCAGGAACAACATTACTTTCTTCTACTTCGAACATGGGGCTGCTTGCAAATGTGCTGCAAAAGGCCCCAAAACCAGCCGAATAAGAGTCGCCAACCAAAGCGCTTCTGCTGTTGAACAGTTCGCCCTCTTTGCTGATGTTTCGTAAATCCGATACTTATGATTGTTGAGTGCTCGTTGTTGCTCATGTCCTTGGAGTGGCTGGTCACACTTTTTGGCAACACAGTGGGCGGCTGTCGGACGTAGCCGGCGAAAGTAATATCTGTCCTCGAAAATTGGTGAAGCATATCTTTTAGAGCTTTCCAAGACTTGCGGCAGAGTCGTTAACAGCCTGAGACCAACGACTTCGGACAGCTTCAAAATAAAATGGAAGGTTCCGCCGTGGCGAGAGAACCTTCCATTTCCGCATAGCTTACCAGTACAGTTGTGCTTTCAGTTGCGCGTCAGATGCTCATTTCGATTTCGACATCTTTCATGAAATCACCAATATAGAAAGCACGTGAACTCCTGTCTAAGCTGTTACGCTACTTTTTTTTCTTGGCTTTTTTCCTCTTCTTAGCTTTCTTTGCTGCTTTCTTTTTAGCTTTCTTTCTCTTCTTCGCCATTATTTTACCACCTCCTTTCGGCTGGTTGAATGGCTGTTACTTTCAAGTCAAAAAGGCTGACATCATAATACACTAATTCACTTTGCAAAACTCTGTCAAACAAATTATCTAAAAAGTTAATAATCATTTCTAATGTTTTTATCGTCTAGAGGTAAAAAAATACTTCATAAAATTTTTTATCATCGACGTTTTACACTGCTTCTTGTATTGTTTATCATACTCTTCGATAAACTGCCTCAACTTGTTTTCTTACAACCGAAGTAGTTAGTAAAACTAAATTGTAACTGAAGTTCTTATTAAGACTAAGAGGATGTTTGTTATAGAGGTAATAGCGTTGGATGCGTTTTATTTAACTTATAGGCCGGTTTCGTGCTCTCTTGTTGTGAGAGAAGAATTCTTTCGTTTGTCAATACATACTTCTTTGAAGTGCTCCGGAGCCTCGGCATTACGTAAGAGATGATTACCTTGTCTTTCAAGTATTTTGGCCGTTTATCAGTGTTTCTTAGAGTAAATTTTTTTTTAATGAGTAAAAATTTTTTTAATTTTTCCTGAAAGCTTTTGAAAAACAACACACAGTTTACTTGTTAATTGTTTTATGGTGCAAAGAAAAATAGTTTTATTTGGTGGAACGTTCGACCCAATTCATCTCGGTCATACTACCGTTGCTGCTGCTGCAGCAGAGCACATTGGCGCAGAAGCGGTTGTTTTTATTCCTGCAAAATGTTCACCTCTTAAGGACCGTCTTCCAGAGGCGAGTGATGATGACCGCCTGCAAATGATTGCTCTTGCAGTCGCAGACAATAAAAACTTCCAGCTAAGTGGTCACGAATTGAGAAAGCCGGAACCCAGCTATACCCTGGAAACGGTAAGGCAGTTTCAGTCTGATTACGGCAGCGACACCTCAATTTATTGGCTTACAGGTGCCGACAACGTAGACGATTTGCCGCGTTGGTACAGGATTGTTGAGCTAATTGACGAGTGCAATTTAGCCGTAATGTACAGGGCCGGCTGCAAGACCCCCGATTTCGCGAAATTCACAGCCATCTGGGGCCCTCAGCGTACGAAGAAACTGAAAGAAAATATTATCGAGACGCCGTTGATTGACATAAGCAGTACCGAAATACGAAACAGATTAGCTGCAGGCCGGGATGTAACCGATATGCTGTGTCCACTCGTTGCCGACCATATCCGCAAACACAACCTCTACCAATCGAAAAGCAAACCTTAGGCAGAGCTTTCGACCTTTCTTCTCAACCAATCACACCAATCGGTGAATCCCTCGCCGGTTTTGGCTGATATTGCGAAAATCTTAATCCCTTTATTTAATTTGCGGGCGTCGGCTTTCACTTTTTCCATGTCAAAATCAACCTGCCCAACCGCTTGTAGCAGATCGATTTTGTTTATCAGGAGGACTTTTGACTTTGCAAAAATGGCAGGATACTTGGCCGGTTTGTCATCACCTTCCGGAACCGAAAGCACAACTATCTTGGCGTTTTCGCCCAGTTCAAAAGCTGAAGGACAAACCAGATTGCCCACGTTCTCTATGAAAATCAAATCCAGGTCGCTGACAGGTAACTTCTCTAATGCGTCACTTACCTGAACCGCTGACAAATGGCACGCGCCATTAGTGTTTATCTGAACAACAGGTGCTGCGGTTGCTTCTATTCTCTTAGCGTCTAAATCGGTCTGAATGTCCCCCTCGATAACACCGATCTTAATTCTGTCCTTCAGTTCGGTTATTGTTCTTGCAAGGATTGTGGTCTTGCCCGAACCGGGCGACGATATCATATTCAGGCACAATTTTCTCTGCCCGGCAAAGAGCTGGCGGTTCTTAAGAGCATATTCTTCATTTGCACTGAGGATTTTCCTGCCGACACTTACTTTCTTATACATCGCATCACTCCGTTTCGAGTTCTATCTCCTCCAGCAGCAGCGGCGCATCAGGCAGCAATTCAAAATTTTCGCTGCCGCACTTTCTGCAATTTGGGCAAGTAACTTCGAAGGTAAAAATTTCGGCGCATTTCTTGCATCGCCCCTGCATCGGCTTATGTTCAACCTCCAGTTTCAAACCTTCGCACGCCGTACCTTTCGCAATGGCCTCGAAAGCAAAACAAAGTATCTCATCATTGAGGGCGTTAAGCATTCCGCAACTGATTTTTGCGCCGACAGGTTTTGCGTTCTGTTTTGCGGCTTCAGCCGAAATTGCAGCTAACAAACTTTCTGCCACCATAGTTTCGTGCATCAGCATATCCTCGGCAGTTCTCGTCCGTACGGCATCTGCACGATTCTCTTTCCGCCGATTTTGGTCATCAACTCAACAGTCGGCACATCACGAGTTTCAACAACCTCACCGATTAAACTTGCCCTCTTACCTAACGGATGCTTTTTGCAGATATTCAAACATTCATCTGCTGATTCCGGCGAGACAATTGCAACGAACTTACCCTCGTTTGCGATTGTGAGAACATCAAAGCCAAGCATATCGGCTGCGGCCTGCACGGTCGGATTTACGGGCACATCAGCCTCACGTATTACTATGCTCAATCCGCTCCCCCTCGCTATTTCGTTAAGCGTCGCGGCCAGCCCCCCACGGGTCGGGTCTCGCATAAACTTTACCCCGTTAGAAATTCTTCTCAGACGCGAGGCGGACGTCTCTGGCGTCTTATTTCTAACGGGGTTTATACCGCTTGTGTTCTCTAACAGTTGGCAGGTCAGCCCCGACAGACCTGCACAGTCGCTTTTTAGCTGTGATTGAAACTTGATACCCTCGCGCTGGGAAATAACGGTCATCCCGTGGTCCCCGATTGTGCCGTTGATGATTACTTTGTCACCGACCTCGATTCTTTCGAACGCTAAATCTGCATTGGGTAACTTTGTCCCAATCCCTGCCGTATTTATAAAAATCTTGTCAGCTGCACCGGCTTCAACAGTCTTCGTATCGCCCGTGACAATGTCGACATTGTTTTGCCGGGCCGATTCACCAATGCTGGACAAAATCTTTTCCAGCAATTCAAATTCAAAACCTTCTTCGATTATCAGTGATAAAGCCAAGGCGACAGGTTTCGAGCCGGCAACAGCCAAATCATTTATCGTTCCGCATACGGCGAGCTTTCCAATATCGCCGCCGTTAAAAAACAATGGCTTGACCACATAACTGTCTGTGGTAAAGCAAACTAAGTTTGAAGCAAGATTTAGTTTCGCCGCATCAGCCAGTTCGGCGAGAATGTCATTATTGAGGCTCGGCAGAATATGGTGGCGTATTAAGTCGTCACTCAATTGGCCCCCGCCGCCGTGGGCAAGTAAGATTCTGTCCTTTTTTGATGATTTCATTGTTCGCGTTTTCTCTCAGGCCCATACTTAAACCACGCCGCACAGGCCCCTTCTGAGCTTACCATACACGGCCCAACCGGCAACTGGGGTGTGCAGCTTTTTCCAAACAAACCGCACTCCGGCGGTTCTATCAGTCCGCAAAGCACTTCGCCACATCGACAGCCGCTTGTATCTTCGCCCGGCGTTTCAGTAACGTCAAATCGCTTGAAGGCATCGAATTGGCTGTATTTGTCTTTTAGTTCCAGCGTGCTTTTTTCTATTTTCCCAAGCCCACGCCAGAAACCGTCCGCCGGTTCAAAGCACTCGGCGATGATTTTTTGCGCGGTCTTATTACCCTGCTCCGTTACCACCGCAGCGTACACAGATTTCAATTCGGCTTTACCGGCGGCAAGTTGGCGACAGATTTCGGCCAGTCCTTCGATTATCTGCACCGGTTCAAAACCAGCAACAACACACGGCCGACCGAAGCGCTCTACTATTTCTGCATAACTGTGATAGCCGATTATTGCGCTAACGTGCCCCGGACAGAGAAAGGCCTCTATATTGTCATTCTTCTCAGACACGAGAGCTCGCATTGCCGGTACCACCAGCTTGTGTCCGCTCAGGATGTAGAAATTCTCAATTCGCTCCGCCGCCGCTTCTTTCACCGCCACTGCCGTAGCCGGTGTAGTGGTTTCAAAGCCGACAGCGACAAATACAACTTTTTTCCCGGGATTATCTCTTGCTAATTGCAGGGCATCTTCGCTGCTGAGAACAACCTTGACATTGGCACCTGGTTGTCTTGTTTCGAGTGAGCCGTCTTTGCCGGGGACCCGAATCATATCGCCGTAGGTGGCAACCAAAACATCATCGCGGTCAGCTAATTGCAAAACAGCATCAATATAGCCCTGGTCGGTGACACAGACCGGACAGCCAGGCCCGGATAAAAGTTTCAGTTCGCCGGGCAAAATTGACCTTATGCCGTTGCGAAAAATCGAGACGGTGTGAGTACCGCAAACCTCCATTATATTGATTTGCCGCCCGAGCGCTCCGCAGGCCTCCTTCATTAGTTTTTGGGCTTTATAGATTCTTTCAAGCATAGGACTTCGGATTTATCCTGAAACTTTGTTTTGCGTTTCTTCGAAATTGGCGATTTCTGCAAGAAGCTGCCACGTCTCTTTCGCTTCTTCTTCATCAACGAGTGAGATGGCAAAACCAGCGTGTATTAACACCAGGTCCCCTAATTTGGCTTCCGGCAGCAGCGTGGTCCTTGCCCGCCAGCGGTTGCCCATGGCGTCAACCACCGCCTTGTCGGCCTCCAACTCTACTATTCTTGCCGGTATTGCCAAACACATAATTCGTCGCTCGTTTCTCGTCGCTTGTATCCCGTTAAATTTTATTAATAAGACTTACTATCATTCGACTTTCGTGATTTAGGTCTTCTGATAGTTCTTCCAATTTCTTTTTTGTGATATGATTTCTTTTATTGGCGATTATCAGTTGTGTTTCCAATTCTGCGCAAGAGCCTAAAGAGATATACAAGAATTGCTTGTATTCTCTACTGTGATGCCTCGCAAAACCCTCGGCAATGTTAGAAGGTATAGATATAGAGGCTCTTCTCATTTGAGAAATTAAACAATATAATTCCGTTTTAGGAAAGCCTTCGGTAACTGAGTATATCTTATCAGCTATCTCAATTCCCTTCTGCCAAATTTGCAAATCCTTATAATCTTTTATTTTCATCTGTTTTCTAGGTTATTGTAAAATTTTCCGGTTCTACCAAAGAAAGCTTACTACCCCATAGGTCCTTTCTCATTCCGATTGCAACGCTATAAAAATTACGCTGTGAGGGGTTTTTTATAAAATTATTTGTTGTTTAGAGTACTTCATTTGATGCATAAAGTATCATGTTATTTAATTCTAATTTCAACTCATATATTAAATCTTCTTTATTGTTAATATATTGTCTTCCGTGCAAATGCAACATTTGCTTATTCTTTTCAAAGTCCAATAAGCCAAGCATAAGCATTATTATGCATTTATATCGGGTCTCTTTAAATTCCTGCTTCTTAGCAATTGGCTACTCTTTCGTTCCCATAGAACATGAACATAGTGCACAATAAACCCGCCAACAAAAAAAGGGGCCAACACATTGAAAATACTCTCAAAATTCATTTGTAACTCCCCAAAAGAGCAGAAATCCCGAGTCACGAGCCCCGAGAGACGAGATACGAGGCAGTTGCTGCCTGCCCCAGTGATATCCCGCCATCATTGGCCGGGACATCGCGGTTAAATAATACGCGAAAACCTTCTTTCTTCAATAGCCTAACCAAACGATTTGTCAGATACCGATTACAAAATACCCCTCCGCTTAGCGCAACTGTATTCAACTTTTTGCTTTCTGCCGCTTTTTTTGCCATCTCCAATAACGCAGCAGCTATCGTATTATGAAACTTTGCCGAGATTATCCCCACATCGACTTTGTTTTGCACATCGCTGACAAGCTGTCTTACGGTTTTACGCAGGTCAAACCGGTAGGGTTCGCCCGGCGGCGACAACAGCTCGAGTTCGTAGCGGTCCTCAACATCGGCAGCGGCAATGGCCTCAAGAGCCATCGGAAGCTGGGCTTCGAAATGATTGTAGCTGCCCAGCCCGAGCACGGCAGCAACGGCGTCAAAGACTCGACCCAGGCTCGAAGTCTCAACGGTGTTGATTTGTTTGTCAAGCTGCTCCGAAATAATTTGCTGTTTCTTGGTGTCTGGCTCAATTCGCTCGAGCAGCCATTGGAATTCTTTCAATTTGAAATTGTCCCCGTAGGTCGCCTTGAGCAGTCCCAACACCGGTCTTATTGCTTCTTTGCTTGCTTTGTCTGCGCCCGCAAGAGAATAGTAAGCCAGATGGCCAAATCGTTCAAAATCACCTAACGATGCAATCATGCACTCGCAGCCCCAAATCGTCTCATCCGTGCCGTAGCCGGTGCCGTCACACGCAAGACCAATGACCGGCCCGACAAGCCCGTGTTCAGCTAAAACAGAGGCAATGTGAGCCCAGTGGTGCTGAACCTTAATCACCTTTACATCGGGTACTGAAAGAGCGTACTGGGTGGAAAGATAACCCGGATGAAGGTCGCAGACTATCACCTTCGGCTCGACCTCAAACAGTTTTCGAATATGCTCGATGGAATTGATATAGTGATGGTAAACTTCTGCGTCTTCCAAATCCCCTATATGTTCGCTGCAGATAAGCTGATTCTGCTTCGCAAAACAAAACGTGTTTTTTAAATCACCGCCGGCAGCAAATATATCCTGGCTGCAAGTTTCCTCAACCAGAATCGGCGTCGGGACATAGCCTCTCGCTCGCCTCAAGAGCACCGGCTCATTATCAATGAAATGCACAATCGAATCATCAACTTGTCGATAAATCTCTCTGTCGTGCATCAAAAAAGCATCTGCAACGTTTCCAAGTCTTTCCAATGCCTGTTCATTTTCACAAATCAACGGCTCATCCGAAATGTTACCGCTGGTCATCACCAAAACTTCTATTTTCTGCTCAAACAACAGATAATGCAGCGGCGCATAACAAAGCATAAAGCCAAAAGTATTAACACCGGTCGTAACCGACGGCGCTATCGCCGAGCCTTTTTTCTTTGGCAGCAAGACAATGGGACTTTGCGGACTCTTTAGGAGCTTCTCCGCTAACTCGCTCACAATCGCGAATTCTTTTATTTTTCTTATTGAATCGGCCATCATAGCAAAAGGCTTGTGGTCTCGCCTCTTGCGTTCGCGCAATCTCTCCACCGCTTTGTTATTAAGCGCGTCAGCAGCTAAGTGAAATCCGCCGATTCCCTTTATGGCGACAACTTTCCCATCCAGAAGTAAACGCGCTGTTTCGGCGATTGCTTTGTCGGTTCGTGTTTCTATAATTTTGCCTTTGCCGTCTGTCAGGTATATCTTCGGCCCACACGCACTACACGCGACAGGCTGAGCGTGAAAACGCCGGTCCGTCACATCATTGTATTGCGCAGCACATTTGTCACACATCTCAAAGACCGACATCGTCGTATTAGGCCTGTCGTACGGAATGGTTTTGACTATCGAATACCTTGGCCCGCAGTTCGTGCAGTTTATAAATGGATAGCCGTACCGAAAATCCCCCTTGTCCGCCATCTCTGCTAAACAGTCCCTACAGGTGGCAATATCAGCCGTTACCTGCGACAGGGCCGTACCTTCCGAGTCACTGGCTTTGATGACGAATTCATCTTCGCCATCAATTACTGCTACCTCAACTGCTTCACACGATTTTATCTCTGCCAAGGGCGGTTTATCATCAGATTGCAGACGGGCTAAAAATTCGGCTATTTTTTCCTCTTTGCCTTGTAATTCGACCGTTACGCCTTTCGTGTCGTTGTAGACAAATCCCGAAAGCCCCAGTTGACAAGCTATTCTGTACACGGCCGGACGAAATCCAACGCCCTGCACACGACCCGTAATGAGTATCTTCTGTCTCTTAATCAAAGCTCTCAGTTCTTACCCCCTAATGCCATCGATAGGGACTATTAATAGGACGAAAACCCAGAAACCTATTATACTTTATTGGCTCAAAAAGACAATTGTTCGCCGCACAAGTTGGGTTCCCAGAAACGCAACCGAAAATAAAGAATTTCTTTGCCAAAGTCGCTTTTTTTGCTAATATTGAGCTACGCTGGGGCCATAGCTCAGTTGGGAGAGCGCTTGCATGGCATGCAAGAGGTCGTGGGTTCGAATCCCATTGGCTCCATTTTCCCAACCTCTTTATTTATAAGTGCTTGCCCTTCGTTATTCATTTACTTAACACCCCCATTCTTGTGTGAAACTGCCCCGGGCGTCAGTCGGGCGTCAGTCTCTTTAGACTTACCGGCGCTTTCGAGCAGCTTTTGGATCACTCTTGCAGCCTTTCTTTCATGGTCTTTGTCGACTTGATTGTAGTACTCCAAAGTCGTCTCTGCGTTGCTATGTCCCATCAATTCCTTGCACCGGTGTATATATTCGATTCATACCTGATTAATGAGCCATTTTGAGGATGTTGATATTTTAACGGGCATGGGGTTGGTTTGCACTCCAAAAAGTCCTTGATTCTGCGCTCCACAGAACATATAATTATTGATGTCATTCTAAAACTGCTTGCTTGATGAGGACTCTTGCGTACAAAGGCGTATTTCCATTATAAATATACGAACTAACTAATTGGTTGGAAGATGGGGTATCTAAGAGATCCAGTGCGATATTATTACAGTAATACTGCTGTTAGATTTGGTTTGGTTGCTGTTTTGGCAGGTTTTGGTGTTGCCGGCTGCAAACAAAAACCAGCTACACCGGTACAACAGGTTACAGAACCATGTTCACCGGACACAAATGATATTGAAGAAACTGTTGCTGATGCAAATGAAGCAGATTCAGGATTAGTTCCTTTGGCGATCAAATTTCCAGGAGCAGTATTTACCGGGACTCCTCCAAATCTTCAGAGAAAGAATGTAGAGGATACTACAGGTAAGACACTTCCTCCTTTTTATGTTCCTAAAGGCACGAAGAATCTTGCTTTGGGAAAGCCGGTTTACAGTAGTGATGAAGAGCCTGTAATAGGCGAGCTTGAATTAGTTACCGATGGTGACAAAAAAGCAATGGACGGCAGTTTTGTCGAGTTGGGTCCTTCCAGGCAACATGTTACAATTGATCTTGGGCAGAAAGCGGCTATATATGCAATTGTGGTTTGGCATTATCATAAAGAAGCCAGGATTTATCGTGATGTTATAGTACAAGCAGCTGATGATCCCGATTTTATTATGAATGTAAAAACGCTTTTTAACAATGATAAAGATAATTCTTCTGGTTTAGGAGTAGGTAAGGATAGGGAGTATGTTGACAATAATCATGGCAAGCTTATAGATGCAAAGGGGATTCCAGCTAGATATGTTCGGCTTTATAGTAATGGTAACACATCTGATTACTTTAATAATTATACTGAAGTGGAAGTGCATGGCAGACTTACTGGTAATTAATATCATTATCCCACTTATCACCCACTTTTTCATGAAAATATAATGAAAAAGGCTGCTGCGTCACCTTCGGCGGAGGTGTTCCCGCCAAGCACATATCGAGCGAACCGTCAAATCATTGGTTATATACCGGTTCTGGCGTCATTCCGGCGTCACTTTCATTCATGTTCCCAGTATGGCTGCAGTATGTAGCCAGTGTGTAGCCAGCATGGAATCTGTATTGACGCTTCAAAAACGCATATGAAGACAGGAAGGGCAAGCACTTATGAGCAGAAAACATATATGGCATGCAAGAGGTCGTGGGTTCGAATCCCATTGGCTCCATTTCCAATCTTTGAATCTCTGACTTGCCGGCCTTGGAACGGCAAATGCCAATATTTCCTCGAAAGATATCAGCAAAAAAAGCTGACTTCTTCCCGCCGGAGTTTATTCTCACTCATCACGGTACCCAGTAATCCTTCATGTGAGCCATCCAGGGGGCCTCGGTTTTCCAATCCGGCGGAGGGTCGTCACTGTGTTGCGGCCAGCCCCCTATCCAGATGGCATCCAAAAGCAAAGGTGCGTTACCCATGCCTTTGACATTCGTACTCCGCCACAACAGATGGTCAAGCCCTGCCTGGTCTCCGTAATTTAACTCCTCCGGATTATAACACCAGGCATTTATCCCATAGCTGCCGTAGTCCCCTGGGTACTGCCACCGGCTGCCGTCAAATACCCCCCCCAGGCGAAAAATGTTTTGCCGGGTGGTTCCATCCCGCCGGGTTCCGGAACGCTCGGCTTCGACGCCATTGGACAACGCAGCAGCTTCAGGTCCTTGTAGTAAGGCCGCAAGACACATAACCACGTCACCTGCTCATCCTCGTCACCGCCTGAATTGCCTGCCATAAAATAGTTGTTGTTATCGCCCGTATACTCGGCAAAAACGAGCCCCCATTGATGCAGATTCGAAAGACAAATGACTGCCTTTGCCTGTCTCTTTGCCTTGGTCAGTGCCGGCATCAATACCGATACCAACAGCGCAATGATGGAAATCACCACCAAAAGCTCTATTAGCGTAAACCCCGTTAGAAATCTTTTGCTTACCCCATTGGAAATCTCTATTTCTAACGGGGTTCGCGCATTGGCTTACCCGCCCCTTTATTCCCTATGACGCTGCCTCTCGTAATTATGTCTTGTGACCTCGGTTAGACCAAAACATTTCCATCCGCAGGCACCGCGGGTCTTTTTGGGATGTTGTTGAACAAACAAATTGCACGCCAAATAACAGGTTCGGATTTATTCCCCGGTGCAAGCCGATAAGAAAAGCCGGCCTCAAAAGACCGGCCTTTTCTTCTGCAATAGTCATTTAACTATGGGGCGTAACTCTTCATAGGGAGCATCCAGGGCGCCTCTGTTGCCCAATCCGGTTCACCGGCCAAAGGCCTATCTTCGGGCCATCCTCGGTGCCACCAAAGCTCCCACAATTCCTTAAGGCCTATCCTTCTGACAGACCAATCCATAAAGAGGCCGTTTACAAAGTCGCCGTGCCGCTGGAGGCACGCACGCTTCATCTCGTTGTCACCAGCCTGCCAATCGTCGAACGGATGCTCCGGAGGATCATCCGAAGGAAGTGGGTCAGCATCCTTCCACTGGGCGCACATCATAATCGGCGCGTAGGATACATGTTTAGCGTACGGCGTCCTCCAGAACAACTCCCTGTCATCCTCCACCTTTCCACTTCCTGTTTCGTCTGAACTCCAAAGATTTATTACGTAGCTGCCTTTAACTTGCCAATCGACGTCATAATCTTCCTCCCACTCCTCTTGGTCTTCTATGTCCCACCACGCCCTATATGGGTTCCGCCCTCCCTCTTCCTTAGTTTTCATGGCAGCCCGACACAACAGCATCCCCTGCAACGTCTTCGCGTCCTCGCTATTCCAGTAGTACTCCCATATGCACACCGGCCAGTCATTCGAGGAATCCCTGTCCCCGAAAAAGTCCTTTTTCTTGCCATCCTTACTATACTCGTCCACGTAAAACTTCCAAATTAAGCCCCATTCGTGCAGATTGTGCTTGCATATAGCGGCGTATGCCGACTTCTTTGCCTTGTTCAGCGCAGGCATCAACACCGACACCAACAGCGCAATGATGGAAATCACCACCAAAAGCTCTATCAGCGTAAACCCTTTTCGTCTGCTCATAACAATACTCCTTCCTTCTTAACTATATTTCCCGTTATTCTGTTTTTTTTGCTCCCGACTATATCATAAGTTCTTTAACTGCAATCTGTTGCAGGTATTTTCTATTCCGGTATCCGGAAAAAAACTCGGGTGCGGCTTATACTTCGGAACTGTGCTATTCATCGTCCTGCCAACACTATTAGTATACATTATTACCCGAATCCCTGTCAAGGCCCTTACAGCCGATTCCCGGAACTCTCCAAGAGCTGCATATCCAATACTGCCAAGGCCAATTCATTTTCTCCTTTTCTTCAGCATTCGAGCCTGCAGTCTTATCAACTCTTCGGCGCTGACCTCCCTTACGCTAAAATCACTAAAAATCACCTTGTACTTACCATCGGAAACCTTCCACTGCATCAGCACCGCGTTACTGTCCCGGGCATCAACGTTGTCGCCGTAATAAACAACCTCTTTGCCTTCCTGAACCAACTGTTCATATCTCGATTGAACTGTCAACGCATCGGTTTTGCCTCTGCCGAACAAATATCTCAGAAAGAATTTGCCCTCCTGGTATATATTACCGCCTTCAGAATCTCGGCCGCCGAAAAAACTCACCAACAAAATCATCGCAATGATTATCGCCGCTGCCGCAGCCAATCTGTTTATTCTCAAATCAACAATAATATTGATGGTATTCATCCGGCCTCTATGGCCCCCAAGACCCTCCGGAATCTGCTGCTTGATATCCTCAGCAAGACCCGGATGGACCGGCTCGGCCGTCCTATCCGCCAACTCATTCAACAAATTGTCCAGCTTTTCCTGTTTCATTTCTCTTGTCTTTAGCCGGCCTTCAAATAACCTGCTCTCTCAAGGCCTTTAGCGCTCTGTTCAGCCTGCTTTTCAAAGTGCCCTTACTTACACCCGCCGCCTCGGCTGCCTCGGCAATAGTCAAATGCTGCATATAATGTAAAACAATCGCCCCTCTTAATTTTATCGGCAGCCGATGAACAGCATCTTTCAGTCGCCCAAGCTGCTCATCACGCTCTGTTATTTCAGAACCGGCTTCGCCATCGTCCGGCACATCAAAACTAATACCAACAGCCTCTTTACCCCTATGCCTGCGCCAGTATAACCTCGAAACATTGCCGGCAATACGATAAAGCCAGCTGTTCAACACGCCAGCCTCTCTCAACTGGCTTATATGCTGCCAGGCCTGTAAAAAGCTTTCCTGCGTCAGGTCCTCACTGACCTGGCAACTATGGCCGAGTCTTCTCATAAACAGGTATATCTGCTCATAATATCTATCAACGAGCTCGGCAGCCGCCGCACGATTTCCGGCTCTGAGCCCAGCCACAAGCGAATCTTGTCTTTTTTCCAAATGCTTCCTACTCCTGCCGGCGTCTCGCCGCTCGCCTATATGATGCGCATAATCGGCCTTCTGTTCCCTTACTTTTGCTTTTTTTCATTATTTTGGACAATCTTGCCGAACCAGCAGTATACCCTCAAAGCGGTTTTCTTGCAATATAGGCCCCTTGACTGTAAATTATGGGTGGTTTGGAGCACAGAGGGTATTTTCCTGGCCCGATGCGCCCGTAGCTCAGTAGGATAGAGCATCGGTTTCCTAAACCGAAGGTCGAGTGTTCGAGTCACTCCGGGCGTATTCTTTATATTTTCCCCTGCCGGAGGTGCCGCCGAAATATAATCCAGCAGTTCCACAGCCTCTCGAGCATCCGTTCTATTAACCCAGCCAACTTATTACGAACAAGCAAAAAAGAGGCAAGTCAGAAGACTTGCCTCTTTCTACTCCAATTTTTTCAAAATACTACTCGCTCAACGCTGCGAGCGTTAAAAAACTTACGGACAAATGATAAACCAGCCGTTGGCAATCAGGTAATTAACGAGGTCACTGGCATCGGAAAACGACATGTAGCCGTCCTCATTGAAATCGCAACATTCATCCCAGCAAGGCTGGCCTGGCATACAGAACCAACCGCAGGCAATCAGCTTATTAACAAGGTCACTGAAGTCAGAGAACGAGACGTAACCGTCATTATTAATGTCACCCTTGCATGGACAACTGGTGAACAGAATAAACGACATATCCTCGCTCATCCCGGTCTGGTCATAAAGCTCTTCCCAAATCCATTCAGGCCCATCGTTGATGAACAAAACTCCGGCAACAGCATCGTCGTTAGCATCGCCGTAATCCCCGTGTCTATGGTTCGTCCAGCCCCAGTCATAGTTGGCCGTGTCCTCGTCGTATACTGCCACCAAGCCGATTTCGTACACTTTCAGCAGCGATAGAAATTCCTTGAACGCATAATTGGAATGACCGATCGTAAACAATCGCAATGTCTTTTCACCACCAGCTTTCATAAAGCAGATAGGCTCATTCATGGGGCAGAATTGCCTTCATCCTGCTTCTTGCCCTCGTAGATTTCTTTCGGCTCGTAGACTTTTTCTGCGATAAATTCCAACTGCTTGCTGCTGCCGGCCTTCAATACACGGTAAAAACAGGATTGATAGCCTGCGTGACATTGGCCGGCATCGACAGCTACCTTGAGAACCAAACAGTCCTGGTCGCAGTCCACAAGTATTTGCTGGACTTTCTGGAAGTGGCCGCTTTCTTCGCCTTTCTTCCACAACTTCTTTCGCGACCTGCTAAAGTACGTGGCATAGCCGGTCTTTATCGTTAAATCCAAAGCCTCCTGGTTCATATAAGCGACCATAAGCACCTGGCCGGTCTTTACATCCTGAGCTATAACTGGTATCAGCCCATTCTCATCAAACTGCGGACTAAATTCCAAACTCTCTTCAATAGTCTGCCTTGCAGCCATCTGCCGGCTCTCCTAAATTGATTGTTACATCTTGCCAGAGGAAGTTTTACCGATTATTATCTGCAAGAACAAGTTTTTTTAAGGCAGACTGCCCCAATAATGACTCAAGGCAAAGGCGGCAAAAGCAAACACATATTCTTCTATCTGCGCATCGCATTTGTTCTGTGCGGAATTGCCTGCGGGATATATTGGCTTTCCGGAGGCCGGCGTTGGTCCAATTTGACAAAGATTTTCCTTCAAATGAATTTGTGGGTCTTTGCGGCGGCTCTGGGTATTTTTGTCATCGGCCAGATACTGGTAGGATTACGCTGGTGGCTGTTGCTTAGGACCCAGTCTATCTTCATAAGCTTCTGGGCTGCTGTCAGACTGCATTTCCTGGGGCTTTTCTACAACAATTTCATGCCAAGTTCGGTGGGAGGCGATTTAATTCGGGCCTGGTACGTTACCAGACACACCGATAGAAGATTCGAAGCGGCCTTGAGTGTATTTGTTGACAGAGTAATTGGATTGTTAAGCACACTGACAATTTCCGGCTTTTTCTACATCGTTTTCCTGCGAGGTCACGGCGTTGTAAAGACCTCAGACAGCCGGGGCGGTTTTTTGAAGTCCGTCGCAGAGTATAGCTGGATTTTTCTTGGGGTGGCTGTCGGCATAGCTGCAATTTTAGGCCTGCTTTTTTTACACCGCAAAGGCAGGCTGATAATGATAAAAGCCTGGTCTTATATCCGTATGCTTGGCACAAGGATGATTAAGAAGCTGAAGGATTCGATAGCCATTTACTGCAGAAGGCCTTTGATAATCCTGGCAGCATTTGGACTGACGGTTTTTTTACAGATTTTGGTAATCACAGGCTTCTGGTTTCTCGGGAAAAATCTTGGGATTGATGCCAGCGTCAAGTACTACTATGTCTTTTTTACACTGACGTGGGTCCTGGGTGCGGTCCCTATCAGTATTGGCGGGGCGGTGGTGGTGGAATTTTCACTTGCTTCGTTGTTTGTTAAGTTTGCCGGCGTTGGCCAGGAGGCGGCCGGTGCGCTGGCATTGTGTCAGCGTGCCGTATGGATGCTGGCTTCTTTGCCGGGAGCGGTGATACATTTGCTCGGCGCCCATCTGCCTAAAGACTTTTTTATTGACTCCGGCGAGTCTGTAGATTAACCTGCTGTACTCTGGAAGGGGTCTTTATAACCATCTTCGAGGGACTTGGCGAAGATAAGCAGGTTACCGATAAAAGCAAAGGACTGCTGCTAACGAATATGAGCATTGCAAAACGCTGCAAAAGCTACTTTCTGCGTGGCCTGGCGGTACTGCTGCCGGCCATCGTCACAATCTGGATATTAGTCACCGTCTACAGGTTCATCCAGGAAAAGATCAGCGTCCATATAAACTGGGGCCTGGTCCGCCTGACAATGGTAATTAAAGGGATTGACTGGAGCGATGAAGCTATCAGAAAGGTCTGGAGCGATTTTTGGGTGGATGGATTGGGCTCCATAGCAGGCTTTATTATAGCGGTCGTGGCCGTTTTCATAGTTGGGGCATTATTGGCCAGCGTGGTCGGCAGGGCACTGTGGAAATTGATTGAAGGCTTCATAATGAATACGCCGATTTTAAGGCGGATTTATCCCTATGTTAAGCAGATTACCGACTTTGTGCTTACCCAAGACCAGCAGAAAAAGCTGTTCTCAAGAGTGGTTGCCCTCGAATGGCCGCGAAAAGGTGTATGGTCGATCGGCTTTGTCACCGGCTCCGGACTAAAAAAAGTGGTGGACAACGTGGAGAAGGAATTCCTTACGATTCTCATACCCAATTCGCCGATGCCGGTTACCGGCTATGTCATAATGCTTCCGAAAGAACAGACCATAGCCCTGGATATGACGGTGGAAGAGGCCTTTAGATTCACAATAAGCGCTGGAGTTATAGCCCCGAACAACCAGCAGGTAGCTGCCCTGCCGAAAGCTGAATTGGAAAATAAATAAAGAGAAAAGATAAGGATTTCGTTTGGCAATAGTTAAGGAGAACGACGTTGCTTTTTACTATTACCGGTAAACATATCGATATAACGGAAGCTATCAGAACATACGCTCAAAAAAAGACTTCAAAGCTTTCCAGATATTATGATAGTATCAACCATGTTGAGGTGACGATAGACGGCAACGAGGGCGGAAAAATAAGCGTGGAAATAATAGCAAGGGCGGAACATAATAAAGTCTTCGTTGTTACCGAAGCCGGGCAGGATGTTCGCCGATGTATCGGTGTAGCTGCCCGTAAGCTTGAAAGACAGCTTAAAAGACAAAAAGGCAAGGAGCGGGACAACAAACGTTCAGGCGTCACGGAGTTAACATAACTTTGCAATCTTGATTTGGATGGATAAAGACAGATAGCATGAAGTTTGCGGATTTTGTTTGTTTTGAGGCGATAATACCCCAACTGAAAGCCGCCGACCGTGATGGTGTGATAGCTGAGCTTGTCTCGGCTCTCGATAAGGCCGGCCGGCTCGGAAACAAAAACCGCCAAAAGATTATCAAGGCGGTTATAAAAAGAGAAAACGAAGCCAGTACCGGAATGGGCAAGGGCGTTGCCGTGCCCCACGTCAAACACGAAGCGGTCAAAGACGTGGTCACTGCAGTTGGGCTAAGCGGCGGCGGTATTGATTTTTCTTCGCTGGACAAACAGCCGGTGTTTTCTGTGATACTTTTGCTCAGCCCATCAGACAACCCTGACAAGCATCTGCAGGCGATGGAGACTATCTTCAAGCACCTGCAGCAGGACAAATTTCGCAGGTTCTTAAGACAATGCCAGACAGCCGAACAAATCGAGGACCTGCTGCGGGAAGCCGACGAAAACCCATCGTTGTGATGATATGGTATATATAGCCGTAATAAAGACGGTGACAGCTTGAGCGAGCAGATGGGAGAAGATACATTGGAGAAAGATGTTTGTGAAACGGAAGTTGAGATAAAAAATGCCGATGGACTTCATATGCGCCCCGCAATGCAGTTTGTCGATGTTGCAAGCAGATTTGAGTGTGATATTACGGTAAGCAACAGTGAAAATAGCGTCGACGGCAAGAGTATTATGCAAATGAGTATGCTCGCTGCGACCTGTGGCACCAAGCTAAAAATTAAAGCTGGAGGGGCAGATGCTCAGCAAGCCATCGATGCTTTGCGAAAACTTGTGGAAGAAGAGATGTTCGATGAGCCGCCGCCGAAGCGTAAGAAGAAAAGTTAAAATCTGGTAGAAGTGGGTTATGGAAATAAAAAAAGGTGTCGCTGTCTCGCCAGGCATAGCTATTGCCAAAGCGCTGATTATTGACTCCGAAGATTATCGGATTCCCCGGCGTTCAATAGAACCTCCGCAGCGAGTAACAGAAATCCAGCGTGTCAGGAATGCCTTTAAGGATGCTATCGGAGAGTTGACCCAACTGGAGGCGGCACAGGACAAGAGCCAAGAAGGCAAGATACAAGACATTTTTGCCGTGCATTTGCGCTTCCTGCATGATAGAAGCCTGCGAAAGAGAATAACCGATTTGGTTCATTCCGAATCGGTGACAGCCGAGTATGCTGTTTCCACCACCCTGCGCGAAATCGCGTCGCATTTTACGAAGGTAAAAGACCCGTATATCAGTGAGCGTGCGGCAGATATCTACGATATTGAAAGGCGACTGCTCAAGCAGCTTCTCGGTAAAAAACGCGAGGATGTAGAGCACCTGACCGAAGAGGTCGCGGTTGTTGCACGAGAGTTGAGCCCTACCCAAACAGCCGGTTTTAACAAAGAGTTCGTAAAGGGATTTGCGACAGATTCAGGGGGAAGAACCTCACACACAGCAATTGTTGCGCGTTCTTTGGGAATACCCGCCGTGGTGGCGTTGGAAGACCTGACTGAAAGCGTAAGCGGCGCTGACACCGTCATTATAGACGGAAATAGAGGGATTGTAATCGTAAAGCCGGATGAGCAGACTGTCCGGCAGTACCAGGAATATGCTCGCGAATTCGGAGAGCTCGAGCATAAACTTGACGCGATAAGAGAAAAGCCCGCTGTAACACGCGATGGCGTCAAGCTCACGCTCCTGGCAAATATCGAATTTCCTGAAGAAGCTGAAATGGTCCTGGAAAAAGGCGGCGACGGAATAGGACTGTACCGGACTGAGTTCTTGTACCTTAACACCACCAGCGAACCCACTGAACAGGAGCATTATGATGCGTATGCCGAAACCATAAGGGTTTTTAAGCACCGGCCTGTCATAATAAGGACCGTCGACCTCGGTGCAGATAAATATACACAAAGCAAGCGGTTTGTGCGTGAACCAAATCCTTTTCTCGGACTTCGGTCGATACGATTCTGCCTGCAGAACCTTATGATGTTCAAAACACAACTGCACGCGATTTTGCGGGCCTCGGTCCTCGGCGAGGTGCAGGTTATGTTTCCACTGATTACAAACATCCAAGAAATAATGCAGGCCAAGATGATTTTGCGTGATGTTATGGAAGACCTTGACGATGAATCCATTGCATACAACAAGGACATCCGCGTAGGGATTATGATTGAAACGCCGTCGGCGGCTTTGACGGCTTCTACGCTTGCGAGAGACGTTGATTTTTTCAGCATCGGGACCAACGACCTGACCCAATATACCCTGGCTGTTGACAGGGGCAATGAGCTCGTTTCCACGCTGTACTCTTCGGCAGACCCTGCTGTGCTCCGGCTTATCAGGACTGTTATTCAAGATGCACACAAAGCACAAATAGGCCTCCATGTTTGCGGGGAGATGGCTTCGGAGCCGGAGTATATTATGCTGCTGTTGGGTATGGGGGTCAGAACAATTTCGCTTGCTCCGCCGATGATTCCCGAAATAAAGCAGATTATCCGCTCTGTCACGATGGAAGATTGCAACAACGTGGCGAGAAAAATACTTAGTATGAATTCCGAAAGGCAAATTTCCAACTTTCTGCGTGATGCCGCACGAAAGATTCTGCCCGCGGTCTTTTGACGAGCTTGGTTCGAGAATGGGCCGGGGGGAAATTGGGTTTGTTTTGCATAATTCGATTCTCGATGCTCGATGCTGGATTCTCGATACTGGATACTCGATTCTGGATGCGGGATACTCGATGCTTGTAAATGGTTAAAAGGTTCATTGATTAACTGGTTAACTGGTTAACTGGTTAATTGGTTAATTCCCCTAAGGGGTTTCCGCCCCATAGGAAAGGGGCAAGCTACGGGCGTTTGAAAAAAACACGCCCTCTATAATTGGGCGAACTTGCGCATTTGCGCTGAAAAAAGTCCTCGATTCTCGATACCCGATTCTCGTAACTCGATGTGAGAAAAGGAGTAAAAAAAATTTTCAAAAAATTTGATTTTTACTCTTACCCCCCTGCGCATTTGGTTGATTTTCAACCACGGATTTGGTTTAAACTCTAAATGCTACACTCTAAATCCTAAACAAATTCGAATTGCCGAAATACGAATATTCAAAACTAATCGCTGAGAACGCAGAGATTTTATCTTTTTTATTAATCGCGGATACCCGATTCC
>CAZOUM010000011.1:0-55757 GCA_964582985.1 uncultured Pirellulales bacterium
AAAATTATGTTCTGTAACCGTTTACCCCATTAGAGGCTCATTGTATTTGCGTGAACCCCGTTAGAAATTCTATAACGAGCAGTAATACGATACAAAGACCAGAATTTTCTAACGGGGTGAAGTTGAAATGGTTTATAAATATATGTTGATTTGAGGAAACAAAAAATGTTTTGTTGTAAGCCTCTAACGGGGTGAAATGGGAAATGTCAGATTGATAATTGATTAAGGCGTGCAAGGGATGAAAACATATAAGCAGCTTTTTTCTGAGCTGGATAGAGCGGCATTGATACCGTTCTTTGTGATTGGTGACCCGGATTTCGAAACGAGTCTTGCGATTGTAAAGACGGCTATCGATGCCGGAGCTGATGTTTTGGAACTGGGCATACCATTCTCGGACCCGATAGCAGACGGCCCGACAATCCAAAAGGCTGATATTCGCTCGCTCAATGCCGGTATGAGTGTCCAAAAGGCGCTGGAGTTTATTCAGGAGGTCAAGAATTACAGGGACATTCCAATTGGACTGCTGATGTACTACAACCTCGTTTATCAGTATGGGACGGAGAAATTTTTCAGCGACTTTCACAAGGCCGGCGGTAACAGTGTTTTAGTTGCGGATTTGAGTATTGATGATGCCGATGAAATTATCGAACCAGCCAAGTCGGCGGGTCTTGACACCGTATTTATGGTGACGCCGAACACCGACCCGGAGAGGATGAAGCTGATCGCCTCCAAGACTACGGGCTTTATTTATACCGTCTCGCTGCTGGGCGTTACAGGCACCCGTGAGAAACTCTCTGATACGGTCGAAGAGCTGGTAGGTAAATTAAAGAAACTAACCAATGTACCCGTTTGCGTAGGTTTTGGAATCAGCAAACCCGAACACGCGGCAGCAATTGCCGAAGCAGGAGCCGACGGTGTAATAATCGGCTCAAAAATAGTGAGCCTGATTGAGGAAAATCTGGCCAACAGAGAAAAAATGCTTTCTGAAGTTTCAACATTTTTGGCCGAAATCAAAGACGCAATTTCAGCCCACACCAATTAGGCAAGACTCAAGACCCAAGACTCAAGACCCAGGACTGAAGTTGAGTCTTTTGTCTTGCGTCTTGTGTCCTGCGTCTTTTCTGTTGTGCTCTCGGTTTTCGCTTTTTGTCCGGGGACGGACCGTTTAATCGCTTCTATGCTACGGATAATAATACCGGGGGTAATAGTTCAAGGTACGACCGATGCGGTCAATTATCCTACTGTTGGTTTCGACTTCATTCTCCAGTATTTCCAATCGTCCGGACAAAAGTCTATCCATCCCAGAAATAGCTCTTTCAAGTTTTTGCTGGTTATCTTTCGTATTAGCCACAGTCTTATCGATCTGCAGACTGCTTTTAGTGGCCTTATCCTCAAGCTCCTTGAGCCGCGCTTCAATCGTCGCCTCAAACTCAAGTTTCTTCAGTTTGGCCCGAGACTCCACTTCTCTGACCCAAATCTTCCTGTCTGCCTGCAACTTTTTTATCTTCTCGCTTATTTCGACGGTTCTCTCGGAGTCCGGGCCTTGAGTTTGTTCTATTGACCGTTTGGCTTTTTCGCAGCAGCGAATTGCCTGTATAAAATCATCCGGGTCGTCCCTGAAATCCCAGGTCCTTCCGGAAAAATATTCAGCAAGGTCCAGATAATATTTGGCCTCAGGTATATTCTTGAAGCGCAGAGTCCTGGTGTCGATTTCTCTCTTGCTGTAGGTAGCCACGATAATCCTGCTTCCGTCCAGGCGTTCGAGGGTAATTTTATTTTTATCTTCCGAGATTAGCTTTCCAAACACGAGCTTTTCGTCTCTCAGGTAAAAGTTGACCGTTCTAACGAAACTGGTTCTGGGCCTTGCAGTTCTTCGGGTAATTTCGGGGACCAACTGCTCTGTTTTACGCGTCGCTGCGTCCGGGCTTGTTTGCGCGTACGCGTTTGAAAAACTTCTGCAGGCAATAAGTAAAGCGAACGTTCCTGTGATTATGATGACTACGTTTTTCATGGTTCTAACCTCCCAAAATATTTTGCTCCTTTGCAACCACTACATAAGAATTATACCAGATTTTTGGCCAAGCCACAGGAACAGCAAAAATATTGGCTGCCTCAGGACTTGCCGACGTAAACTGTTTGTCTAATCGGTACTGGGCCGATGCGATTAGGGTGAGCCCCGCCCATCCCGGATGGGCGAGGGTGAGAACGACCACAAGCGTGGCTTCATCGTCAAGGGAGATATACCACTTTGCGGTTTTTTGTGAAATATTAGTCGCTTAGCTGTTTATTAGCCGATACGCTCTTATCAGTTCGGCTACGCTCCAGGCCTGAGCAATGCAACCCCTTGGTTTGCGGGGGTTATCGCCGTCGAAAATCTCACAGACCTGTCCGAGGCAGCCATCTTCGGTTAGATGCTGCATCAGCGGCTCGATAAACTCAGCCGCTTTTCTTTTGCTCTTTCGGCTGAAGTCATTGACCTTCAAATATGCTTCCACAAACGGCCCAATTAGATAGGGCCATACCGTGCCCTGATGATAAGCCTCGTCTCGCTGTTGCTGTGGGCCTGTATATTGACCTTTGTACCGACTGTCCGCAGCGCACAATGTTCGCAGGCCGTAAGGTGTGAGCAGATTCTTTTGGACTGCCTCGACCACCAGAACCTGCTCGCGGCGAGTCAGGGCGGAAAAAGGAAGTGACACAGCAAATATCTGGTTTGGCCTAAGGGTGGCGTCAGCCGAGCCATCAGGCAGAATGCTATCGTTTAAGCAGCCAGCAGCCTCGTTCCAAAATAATTTGCAAAAGCCGTTTTTAGCTTTGTCTGCCATAGTGCGGTAGTGTTTTGTGGTCTTTGTATCTCGTCGCTTAGTATAATACTCAGCGAGCCAGCAAAGAGCGTTATACCACAGGGCGTTTATCTCTACCGCTTTTCCATAGCGAGCCGTCATAGCAAGGCCGTCATACTTGGCATCCATCCAGGTCAACTGAGTTTCCTCGCTGCCTGCGGTTATAAGCCCATCAGCATCAGCACAGATGCCAAACCGTGTGCCTTTGTGATAAGAATCCACAATCCAACGGATTGTCGGAAGAAGATGTTGCGCGAAGGTCTGGGAATCGCCGGCAGCATATAGATATTGGAAAGCCGCGTTGATGAACCAAAGGGAAGCATCGACACTATTGAAGTAGGCTGTATCGCTGTAGTCGTCAAAGCGATTTGGAATCATACCCTCATCGACAGCTGCGGCAAAGGTAGTCAAGACCGACTTTGCGTCATCGGCTCTGCCGGTTGAGAGCAGCAGACCGGGCAAAGATATGAAAGCATCTCTGCCCCAGTCGGCAAACCAAGGGAAGCCGGCTAAAATTGTAGTTCGCGGCACATGATGTGTGTCACGGGTTCCCGGGCCCATTGCACGTTTTGCAATGAATTGGTCGGCTGCTAAACAAAGCGTTCTGAGTTTTTCGTCTCTGGTTTTCGCACAAGTAATAATTCTGCTTTGGTATTTATGCAAATCCTCACAAACCGCTTCGAGGTCCGGTGATGACGAGGTCTCTTTCTGTTGTTTAGCGATATCGGCCTGTACCGGGCCTGCCGCCAACTCCGGCTTGCAGTGGTCGCTGAGATTTGCCCAAAGAACAATTTTGACCGGCGAATCCACACGGCACTTAAAAAAACCAGGTGACCACAAATCTTCTACAAACTCCTGGCCTCTTTCTCTATCACTGCGATATATGAAATTAAACCACCACTGCCGGTCCTTTCTGAAGTTCATAGAAGGACATTTCAAAAACAGCTCGCAGCTATCCGGTGCGTTATGGCGAATTGACAAGCCGTCCTCAACCCAGGTTGAGCACAACGGCGCGTAGGATTTTTGCAGTGCGTGGAAGTCCCGCAAGCCAATAAAAGGACGTAAAACAAATTCCGCGGGCTTTTCAATATTTGTAAAATCGTACACAAGCGCAACCATATCTATGTTGCGGAGAAGATATACGGATTTGGTCAGTTCGAGCTTGTCCAATCGATAATCGAAATGCACACCGGTATCTCGACTGAACTGCTTTATGTACTTAAAGCCCTGCGGCGCAAATTTCTCGTTAAATTCAAAGGTTGAAAGGCTAAATACCTTCCCATCAAATATCACCATCTCCAGGCAGTTAGCGAACGCCATTATTCTGCCGGCCAGTGGGTTGACCGAGCCGATGAGCAGCCCGTGATATCTTCGGGTATTGCAGCCGACAATCGTTGATGATGCGTAGCCACCACGCTCATTAGTCAGCAGCCATTCTTTGGTCAGTGAGTCATCAATGGGCCTTTCATTCATTGGTACAGAGATGATTTTGGCACTGTCGGCTTTTTGCAGCGTTAACACCATTTTATTCCTAAAAAAGTTTTCGCGTAAAATATAAAGACCAGAGTTGTGTAAAATAGCGAAAAGCGAATCGGGGACGCTCAACTTACCAGTTGTAAATCGGGCGGGTTTTTGTTCTGCATAAGATTGCGAAACTCAGTCCCTGTTACCCCCTTAGAACAGCGGCTATGCAGATTGTCCAGCACGTTCATAAAATTGATATAGGAGTCGTACGGCGAATTATAGGGATTGAAGTATTTATGCACGTCACCGTCGGCGAAGTATTTCGTGCACATATAGTAAAAATGGTCCGACGCCTGCAATTTGCGCCAGTCTGCGATGATTTTCTCGTCGCCGGCCTTCTTGATTTTTTTTTCGAGCTGGTAAAGCTCGTGAATGGCATTTGATTGCATTGCGTTTCCGAGCCAGGCCGAGAGGTCTCTTTCCGTATCTGCCCAGCTTATCAAATGCGGCGTATCGATTGTGCCGACAGGCTCATAACATTCAATTACCTCGCTTGGAGTTTTGAAATCGTTGTCCGGATGCTTGAGAATCTGTTCCGGCAGGTGCCGCATAAAATCGAATATGCCCGTATCTTCCCATTGATGCTCGCCGAATGTTTCGTAATCCATAAACAGATTGACGACATATCCGTTTCCATTAACGTCACTTATCCATCGGGCGAACTTACCGGCCGTCAAAGGCCATTCCGACCAATCCCGGTTTGAAAACCTAAAGGCAATGTCATCGCTGAGCGCATAATTTTTCAAAAGCAGCTTCAGCTTGCTGCAACCTTTTGGCCGATAGACGAAATTCGGACTTCTAAAGCCGAGGATATGGTCCGCTCCCTCGGTCATTATTGCGTCGAACTGTCCCAGTGACTCGATAAGAGCAGCCAAATCATTGTTGTATATCAATTCTGTATTTCTAAATACCCGCGGCCTTTGACCAAAAAGAGAGTGAATCGTTTCAGACTGTTTATTCACCTGCTCTATGAATTCATCACGAGAATATAGAAAGCTCAAACTGTGGTAATACGTCTCAGCCAAGAACTCCACGCAGCCGGTTTCCGCCAGGGCGTCAAATGTGCTCAATACTTCCGGCGAATACTGTTGGAGCTGCTCCAGCAATACCCCCGTTATGCAGTATGCCACCCTGAATCTGCCGTCGTATCTTCGTATAGTGTCGAGAATTAATCGATTGGCCGGGAGATAACATTTGTTTGCCACCTTCCTACAAATGGAAGCGTTTTTATAATCGTCAAAATAGCGGTCATTCTTATCAAATACCGTGTAGTGTCTCAATCGCAGGGGCTGATGCACTTGAAAATAAAAGCACACGGAAGCCATATCTTGTATTCCAATCTCCTATTTTGTACTTTGTGTCACGATTAGCGTGATATACTTGTCAAACCGGGACCATTAGTTCCTCGTAAATTTTCGCGCACCTTTGTGCACTATCTTTCCAGCGTAGCTTTCTTATCTCAAAATTACCGTGGTTTCTCAACGTGGCCTCCAAGGGCGGATACTTTAGAACGGCAATGATTTTGTTGGCAATTTCGTTAACGTCCCAGAAGTCCACCTTGAGCGCATGCATTAATACCTCCGAGACACCACTTTGTTTGCTTATTATGACAGGCACATCGTTGCCCAATGCCTCAAGTGGCGCGATGCCAAATGGCTCTGATACCGAAGGCATTACATACAGGTCAGCCATTCTATATATCTTCCGGACATCTTCGCCTCGCAGAAAGCCAGTGAACAGGACCTTGTGCCCGATTCCGAGCCCTGCAGCCATCTCGACCGCACGATGCATCATATCGCCGGAGCCAGCCATAACGAACTTGACGTTATCCATAACTTCAAGGACCCTTTTTGCGGCTGCGAGGAAATACTCCGGACCTTTCTGCATTGTGATTCGGCCTAAGAACAAGACGATTTTTTCATCTTTTCTGATACCGGTTTTGTCCAGAGGCCAATTGCCGTTGTGCTCCACACCATTATAGACAACTTCAACCTTTTCTCCGCTAACGCCGTATCGACTGATTATAATATTGCGTGTATAATGGCTGACGGCGATTACCTTATCCGCCGTATGCATGCCTTTTCGCTCAATGTCATAAATCGTCTGGTTGACATGCTCGCCGCTGCGGTCGAACTCGGTGGAGTGCACGTGCACAATCAGGGGCTTTCTGCTCATTGTCGCCACCGCAATTGCCGCGGGGTAAGTCATCCAGTCATGAGCGTGGATAACGTCAAATTGCTCATTTTCAGCTAATTCAACAGCGGCTACGGCATATCGGTGGACCTCAGCGTACATATCGCCGCTGTAGTCTGTTCCGCCAATAGAGCTGATTCCGCTGCCGTGCATCTTTTGTTTTTGTCTCAAAGCTTCTTCGATTCGCCGCTGGTAAGCGTCCGGGGTGGAATAGGGCTGCAGTGGTGACTGGATTGTTCGAAATTTTACATTTTTTAGAGGGCCGAACTTAAAAGTGGCTGCAGATGTCTGGCAACCGGGGCTTAGCAGTTTCACATGGGTGGTATATTTGCTCTCTATCATGGTCGGCAACACAAAGGTTATTTCTATGCCCAGCTGGTCCATTGCCCTGGTAAGTCCGTAGCAGGCCGTACCCAGTCCCCCGCTGATAAACGGGGGAAACTCCCATCCCAACATCAAAACCTTCATATCGCGCCCCCTATGTTATTTACGTAACTCCCAAGTGAATAGGGACTTATAATCAATTCCTTTCTGAAATTCGAAACAGCAACTGCCCCAGTCCGCAAACTGCCCGGTTACGCACCCGGACTTTGCTTTGCCGTTAAGCACCTTATCGGCAAGAAATTATACAATCTTAACCGAGCGCGAATAAAAAACGCCGCGTCCAGCCTGCTATCTACTATATAAATCGGGATTTTCGTTCAGATAAATCCAACAAATTTCGCCAAAAATACCTATTCTTATACTGATAAGCTGGATTTTATGGGTCGAAGGCTGAAGTAAAAAGTGCAAAAAATAAAATAACGACCATTTGCCGACGAGTCCAGTAATGCTGCTGGATTCGTTTGAGCGAAGACGCAACCTGGAATGAGTAACTGACAATAAGCGGGTGAGGTTCAAAAGTGTGGGCAATCCCCGAGCAAAGAGCCGTTTCGCTCCGAGAAGAAACGAAACGGCTCAAGTCAAACAACGTTGCCGTAGACGTAAGGTGCGTAACCAGAAGATGTTAGCACATAGTTTGTTCCCACTTTGCTGGGGAATGACAGTTTTAGATATCCTGGGCCTTGATGGTGCTTCGACGATTGGCCTTGGCCCGGACAGCAGCAGCATCAAGCATACCATAAAGAGCATCATTGATTGCTCCGAGCGCTTCAGATGAGGTCATCATCTTTTTGCTCTTGATATAGGCCTTGACCTTGCTGACCACAACGAGAGACTCTTTTTGCTTTGCCATTCTCTTAATTCTCCCTGTCAAAAAGTTAAATTTTATTAGTCCGGCATCAAATCCCTGGAGCCGGCACATCGTCAGTCCGTATTTTATTACACACGGCACACAGAATTTGCAATAAAAAAATAGGCTCAACCGCTAAATTTCTGCAAGTATACCGTCTGTAGGCGAAAAAGTGCTGATAGCCCCATAGGCAAATGGCTCTTTTCGCTGCAAGCCCCTAATTTTTGAGAATTTGAATAATTTAGGGCGAACATTTTGACGAAAATATGTAAACGAATGTATTTTTGAAACCGATTAGCCAAGAAGAAAGGACGGATTTGTTCCGGAGATTAAGAAAATGGCAAGACGTCCCAAAAAAACTCAAAAATCACAAGCTAAACTACAGGACTTTGTCATAGTTACTTTTGCCGAAGATTTGGAACAGGCCAAGGAACGCGAAGCGCTGCTGAGAAACAATGATATCCCCGCTATTGTCAGGCAGCAAGACGAGGGGTCGCCAGATGCTAAGGGTATTGCCATAATGGTCCCCGAAGAGTTTCTTGACGAAGCACACGTAGTAATCGAGTCGCAAGATGCCTACGATGACTTTTATGATTTGGCATTGGAAGACGAAGAGGAGGCTGATTTCGACAGCGACGTTTTCGAGGATGACTTTTAGTATGCTCGCGTTCGCCGGTGAGAGGCGTTCCGCGAATTGCAAGCGATTGCCGGCCTTGTTTCGTGTGAACACTTAGTAGCTGAACAGCTCGGCCCGATTGTGCCGGGCTGTTTTACGGTGCAGTAATTATTCTCAAGCTCACGGGACAAAAAACTGGGGAACATATAAATGGAGAAACAGCATTTTGCAGAGCGTCGGAGCGGCAAGGGTCGCAGGCAGAGTGTTCTCGACAGGCGTTTGGAACTTGACCGCCGGCGCGGTCCCGGCAAACGCAGAAGCGATGACCGAAAATCTGCCGAAGAAGGCCAACTGACAGATGAGCAATTTGAATTTCTCATGGCCATTGATGAGTATAAAAAAAGAAATGCAAGGCCCTTTCCGACGTGGACGGAAGTACTTGAGGTAATAAAGGCGTTAGGTTACCGTAAAGTAGCCGAGCCACAGGCGCTTGAGCCGTCTAAAGAGGAGCACAAACGTAACAAAGAGTGTTGCGGAACCCGGAAAGAGTAAAAGCAGCCCCAGCCTATAAAATAAGCCTGCCTTTAATAGTCAACTCAAAGCTGACCTATCTTGAGCCCGGACTATTGCGATTTGAACGCAAAAAAAGGACCCTCTATTGCGGTCGCCAAACTTGTAGACGCAAACACTGAACGTTTCAACGTGCGATAATTAGCATTGCTGGTTTTGCAAAAATGCCCACATTTTTTCCTAGCAAACCATCAACTGCCAAATGAAAACTGCCCACGGTGAAAAAAACAGTGGAAATGGTCTTGGCAATTTCCCTGGGATTGAGTTATCATAGTATAATGTCGTGATGTGCAAACTGCGGAGGTTGCTGCGTGGGAAACTTTTGATTTGATATGACGGGCAATTTCACAACCACTCGAATTGAAAAGGAGAGAACGTATGAAGAACGATAAACTTTCCCGAAGGACATTCATTCGCAACACTACCCTGACAGCAGCAGGAGCAATTGCCGGTACATTGGCCGGAAAGGGATGTACCTCCGGCAGGCTCGCCAAGCGAGGTGATACATCGAAGATACTCAATTACAACCCGAAGATGGGCTACCGTCGGCTGGGTAAGACGAATCTGATGGTCTCAGAAGTAAGCCTGGGCGGTCATTGGAAAAACCGCAACGCCGGCCGATACTGGGACAAGTTCGCCAACGAAGAAGTGCCCGGTGACGTTGAGAAGAACCGCACCGAGGTTGTCAGCACCTGCATCGATGCGGGCATCAACTACCTGGACATCACCACATCGGCTGAGTGTCTGTGCTATGGGGAGGCCCTGAAGGGACGGCGCGATAAGATGTACGTTGGCGCGGATATCCACACCCTCGGCCCGCGGAATCCTGACTTCTGCAACGTCAAGTCCCAAACCCATAACGTTGAAGAATGCCTGCGTCTGCTCCAGACTGATTACCTTGACATCTGGCGACCTCAAGCCAAAACGAACGGGACCAATACGGATGCAGACGTGGTAGCCTTAATCGAGACTTTCCAAAAGCTGCACAAGGCTGGGAAAGTGCTGCATCTCGGCATGTCTTCTCATTCGCGACCTTGGTTCGAGCATGTCATCGAGACCTTCCCGGAGTTTGAGATGTTGATATTCCCCTGCAGTGCAGAGACCAAGCAGAAGGGCAAGCCCCTGACGAAGGACAACGTCGAAGAAGTAAATCCGGGCCACGGAGCCGACCAGACACAAAGCATCTTCGAGTCGGTCAAGAAGCGCGATATCGGGGTCGTAACGATTAAGCCCTACTTTGGCGGCAGTCTCTTCAAGGACAGCGACGGCAAAGTCAGATTTCCCGTGATGGGCTCGGGCAGCAAGGTAGAGAATGACCTGGCCCGGCTGACGCTTCAGTGCATTCTCACGAACGAGGCAATTACTGCCGTCGTGCCGGGGCTGTCAACTATCTACGAGGTGGACAACGCCGCCAGGGCCTCGTACACGCGTTCGCTTGGGCCGACATCCGCGGAGAAGGATTGGCTTATGCGCATTACGGATGAGCGCTGGGCCGCGCTGCCGCAGGAATACGCCTGGCTGCGTGACTGGGAAGTCGTTTAACAACTTGACCGCCGGTCAGCATTCTGACGGGCGACTTTCGCCTGCTAATGCAAGGTTTACATGGGCAAGCGGCGCCGTGCGCCTGTGGTCTAAAGTGGTTCAGCACAAAGGAGAAAACAGTGCATTCGAATAGGCTAACTAATCTATGTCTTGCGGCGGCGATGCTTATCTGCCTGGGCTTTGTCTGTGTGCTTGCTGTATCTTTAGGCGAATCGCAAGCCGAAAAACCAAATGAGAACACCAAGTGTTACGTCTGCCATCCCGACCTTAAGACGGAGGAGATTTCGACGGCCCACTTGGAAGCGGGCGTCACCTGCGATGAATGCCACGGGCCGTCGGTCGCGCATCTGGAAGATGAGATGTTAATGACCAAGCCCGACCTTCTCTTCGGCCGCTTGGAGGTTGATAAGATGTGCTCGAACCCGACGTGCCACAAGCCCGGCGGAGAGCGCTATGTTTATGGTTTCGAAGACCACGTAGATACGGAAGCAGTAAAGGCCTTTTACAAGAAATGGCTGGGCCGCATCCGCCCAAACGGGCGGGTTATCACGTCGAAATCTATCTGTACAGACTGTCACGGCACACACAACATCGTCACGAAGATAGGAATTGAGTCCAAGCAGAAGCAGCCTGGCGAGTGGATTGCGGTCTTCAACGGCCGCGACCTTACGGGCTGGCGACCGTCGGGCGGCGCTTCCTGGACCGTCAATCGCGGCCGAATCATTGCAGCCATCGGGCCGAAAGGCAAAGGCGGCGACCTTTGGACCGAGGCACTTTACGAGGACTACCTGCTGGCTGTAACGTTCCGCGCTGAATGGCCCATCCACGCTGGAATCTGGCTGCGCAGCACAGACTCAGACGACGGCCCGAGGATTGAGATACTCAACAGGAGCAAGCCCCCAACCTTTACAGGGAGCGTCTGGGTATCCGGCAAGGGACCGGCCCTGGTAAACCTGCGTGAGGACCTCGTGGACCGCCAAGGCTGGAATACTATCTCCGTTGAGGCCCGAGGCTATCGGTTTCAGGTCTGGCTGAACGGGGAAGAAGTCGGAGTAGTCCATATTCCGGGACCAGAGAAAGGGCGAATCGGATTGCACATCGAGAAGTACTCTGAATCGAAAAGCTCGGAACTGTGCGTGCGCGAAGTGCTCGTCCAACGGCTGAGCAAATCAGTGGAAAAGGTCGACAGTTTATAGGGATTAAGTGCTCGTGATTTAATGTCAAATTGTAGTTAGGGGAGCCCAGTTGTGTTCTGGAGCTGATTGTTTGGCAAGTATCAGTTCAGTTCCGGAACAAGGCGAAAGGAGAAAATTATGCTGCGCAAGTTCTTCACCATCACATGTATGGTCATATTTATATTGTCGAGCGGTTGTAAAAAGGCCGCTGAAAACGGCAAAGCGGCTGTGGACCCAAACAAGGCAGGATTAGTACGCATCTTCAATGGCAAGGACCTGACAGGCTGGAAGGCGACCGGTGGCGCCAAATGGACGGTCGAAGACGGAACCGTTGTGGGAACCCAGGGTGAGAACAACGCCCCTGGTGACTTGTTAACGGAAGAAGCGTACAAGGATTTTCTGCTGACTGTTACGTACCGAGTGGAATGGCCTTGTAACAGCGGTATCTGGTTCCGCTACCAGTCAGCTTCGAAGGCGTACCAGGCGGACATTCTCGAATATAAGAAACCCGAGTGCTATTCGGGTACGCTATACTGCCCCGGCAAGATGTTCCTTAGTATGAATACAGACAAGGCTCTGGTAGACCGCGACGGCTGGAACACGATATCGGTCCGTGCCGAGGGCGACCACATTCAGATATGGCTTAACGGCCACCAGGTTGCCGACGTACACGATGACACGAGTGACTCAGGTCACATCGGGTTTCAGGTTCACGCTGGAGACGCGTTCGGCCCGATGAAGATTATCGTCCGCGAGATGCTGCTCAAACATCTGTGAAGCAGGAACTATGGGCATAGGCCAATCTTGAGCACTCTCTGTGAGTGCGGGACCATGCTCCGGCACAAGGGCGGCAACTGATATTGTAGGCGGTTATTTGGGAAATCCAGGACAACTTCAAAGGTATGAGAAAAATGCAGTCGCCCTGTTTTTCCCAGCTATCAATATAAATCAATTTTGCCGTGCCAGAAGCAGACCTGTCATAATTTTTTTCGTAAGCGCAAACCGTAGTGTCAGAAATGGGGTCCAGAATAAGAACCGCACCCGGCCAGCCGAACCTTATAAATATAAAAGGGTCCGCTCCAATAACTCGCGCAATGGGAACTAAAAAAAGCCTTGATATGGACAACAGTATTGGTAGACTTTCGGCGGAAATTCGAAAAATATTAACACGGTCAAAATAGTAAATAAGAAAGTAAACGCTAATAGGAACCATAGTAAGGGCTGTCAAGAATGACCGATTATTCAATAAGTCCGGCAGGTGAGAAGTTTCCTATCCCGCAAGAAGGCGAGTACGCTGCAGAGTTTAAGCGTATTGAGTCGCTGGTGGAGGCGGCGCGGAGCGAAGGCAAGGAAATCGTCGTTGTGATGGGCGTTGGTTTTGTCGGTGCGGTTATGGCTGCAATTATCGCTGACACCGTTGATAAGAAAACGGGTAAGGCCGGCAAGTTCGTCGTCGGGTGTCAGCGGCCAAGCACTCGAAGCTATTGGAAGATTCCACTGCTCAACCGAGGCGAGTCGCCGGTAAAGGCAGAAGACCCGGAGGTTGAGCCGATGATTGCCCGCTGTGTACTTGAGAAGAAGACCCTTGTCGCAACCTACAACAACGATTGCTTGAAGCTGGCCGACTGCGTAGTCGTCGACGTTCAATGCGATTATACAAAAAACGACCTCGGAAATATGCGGACAGGCAAAGTGGAAATGAGCGCACTGGAAGCAACGATAAAAATAATCGCTGAAAAAGTCCCACAGAAATGCCTGACACTTATTGAGACGACGGTCGCACCCGGAACAACAGAGTTCGTCGCCTGGCCAATTATGAAGAAAGCTTTCGCAGCACGTGGCATAGACACTGAGCCTCTGCTGGCACATAGTTTCGAGCGGGTTATGCCAGGCAGAAACTATGTCTCATCGATACGAGATTTTTGGCGGGTCTGCTCGGGCTGCAACGCCGAAGCAAGAAAACGTGTGGAGAAATTCCTGCACGAAGTGCTGAACACCGAGGAATTTCCGCTGACAGTTATGGACCGCCCGATTGAATCCGAAACTACCAAAATCGTGGAGAATTCGTTCCGTGCCAATATACTGGCGTTCCTCGACGAGTGGAGTTTGTTCGCGGAGCGCAACGGCGTGGACCTGATTAAGGTAACCAAAGCAATCAAGGTTCGCCCGACTCACAGTAACATCATTTTCCCCGGCCCTGGCATCGGCGGATACTGCCTGCCCAAGGACGGCGGCCTCGGATACTGGGCATACAAGCACATTCTTGGCTTCGATGACGATATCTTCAAGATGACGACAATGGCGATTGACATCAACGACACGCGCAGCCTGCACGTGGCGACACTGACAAAAGACGCTCTGCAGAATATGGACAGGCAAGTAGCCGGCACACCTATACTGCTTTGTGGCGCCAGTTATCGTCAGGATGTCGGCGATACGCGCTACAGCGGTTCGGAGATAATAGTTCGAAAACTAACGGAGATGGGGGCCAAGATAAAGGTCCACGACCCCTATGTCGAGCACTGGTATGAGCTGGAAAAGCAGGATAAGTACCCGGCACCGGGACGCTCACTGGCGAGGTTTTTCCGCAATCAGGATGACCTTATTAACACTCGTGTTCAACACGAGCTCGCTGTTGCACTAAAGGGTGCCCAGGCAATTATATTGGCTGTGCCGCACGAACCTTACTTAAGCCTTGGCCCCGATAAAGTAGTTGAGTGGGCAGGCTCCCCGCTGGCGGTTATCGACTGCTTCGGCATACTAAGCGACGAGAAAATCCGCCGGTATTTCGAGCTTGGCTGCGAAGTTAAAGCTTTGGGCAGAGGACATGTCCAGCGAATAAAGGAGCAAGTTGGGGAAAAAAGCAGAAAGTAAAAGCAGCAGGATATGCTCTATCAAGATGAGTAATTCGGATATCAAAAGCAAAAGAATCGCTGTTCTATCTCCTGTAGCCTGGCGGACTCCGCCACGGGCCTATGGCGCCTGGGAAACCGTCGCCAGTAATATTACGGAGGGACTGGTAGCACGTGGCTGGAAGAACGTAACTCTATTCGCTACCAAAGAATCTATAACAAGGGCCAAACTTGAAGCTATCATCGAAAGAGGTTACGAAGAAGACAAAACACAAATCCCGAAGGTCTCCGAGTGTCTGCATATTTCCTATTGTATGGAACGGGCAGGTGAGTTTGACCTGATTCATAACAATTTCGATTATCTTCCGCTCACTTACCTTCCGTTCATAAAAACGCCTATGCTCACTACTATCCACGGTTTCTCCGACCCGGACATACTGCGGGTTTACCGCCGCCACAAAGACACTAACTATGTTTCCATTAGTGATGCGGACAGAGACAAGGAACTGCCCTACCTTGCTACCGTTTACAACGGTATCGACCTTTCCAACCTCACCTTCAGAGAAACGCCCGGCCACAAACTTGTCCATTACGGACGCATACATCCCGATAAGGGGACACATTTGGCCATTGAGCTTGCAAAAGAGTGCGGCAAGGACCTGATTATAGCAGGTATTATTCAGGACCAGAAATACTTCGACAGTCTGCTGAAACCGCACATTAATAATTCGTCCATTCAATATATCGGCCCCGTTAATCCGGTGCAGCGCGACGCGCTCCTAAAAGAGGCTTATACGGTCGTTCATCTTAATACTATCCCGGAGAGGTTTGGTTTGGTTTTGGCCGAATCGATGGCTGCGGGCGTACCGGTAATCGCAATGGATTTGGGCTCGTGTCGTGAAGTCATAGCAGATGGTCAAACCGGCTATCTGGTTAACAATGTAGCCGACGCGGTAGAGGCTGTAAGTAAAATCGACCGCATAGACCGCAAGAAGTGCCGACAGCATGTGGAAGAGAACTTTACAATCGACTGTATGGTATCGCACTACGAAAAGGTGTACGAAGAAATCTTTCGGCGCGAAGCCCGGAAAAATATAGCTGCCGCAGGGAGAAAATAGATGGCTAAAAAACTTGTCACGCGCTACGAAGGCAATCCGATTTTAACAAAGGACGATATTTCATACCCGGTTGAGACGGTGCACAATGCCGGTGTTACGAAATTTAACAACCGATATATAATGCTGTTTCGCTCACACCTTGATACCGGTCGGTCCATAATCGGGTTAGCAGAGAGTGAAGGCGGTTTTAATTTCAAGGCCCGCCCCGAACCTTTTATGGTGCCGAGCAAAGAGCCGGCGTTTTATGAATACGAAGAGTACGGGCTCGAAGACCCCCGCATTACGTCTTTGGAGGGGGCATATTATATTACATACAGTGCCTATTCGCGGCACGGGGTCCGCATCGGACTGGCCAAGACGCTGGATTTTGAGTCGGTTGAAAGAATTGCGTTTATAACTCAAGCTGACCACCGAAATATCGTGCTGTTCCCGGAAAAAATCAACGGGCAATACGCGAGGTTGGATAGACCGCATACCGACACCAGCCCCTGGTCAATCTGGATTAGTTTCTCGCCGGACCTGTGTCACTGGGGCGACTCGAGAATTGTCATCAAACCAGTCGCTTATCACTGGGACCAGATGAAAATCGGTCCCGGTGCCCCGCCCATTCGCACTGATAAAGGCTGGCTAAACATTTATCATGGCGCTGCCCAAACGATGGACGGCTGTGTCTATCGGCTTGGAGCTGCTCTGCACAAACTTGACGACCCCGCGCAGGTGCTTGGGGTCAGCGACTGCTGGATTTTGCAGCCCGAAGACCCGTGGGAAATTGTTGGCTACGTGCACAACGTAGTCTTTACCTGCGGTGCCGTGCCTGAAGACGACGGGACACTAAAGCTCTATTGGGGCGGCGCCGACAAGGTAATGTGCGCCGGGACAGCCGCTATTGACGAGCTTGTCCAGCTTTGCCTGACAAACTCACGACCACCGGTGTGAGAACCGACAAAAAGTTTTGATACCATCGACCGAACAATTTTAATCGCTGCTCAACCCAATATCGGATTAGCTATCTCCGCCTTTTGTCCATAAACAGAGTGACTTTTCCGTATTTTTCCGGTGATAGAACTTCTTTTAACATCTTGCGAATATCGCGCATAGGCGTTCGCTGCGTTGTATGTGTGACGATAATATGTTCGTTTTGCAGCTTTTCGATTAGTGTCGCAAATTTCTTGATGTGCATGTGCCTGCCGGCTTCAGCCCTTCCGGAGTGCTCTGTCTCGTAAAATGTACACTCAGCAATCAATATTTTGCTTTCGACGATATATTTCAGTTGTGAAAAATCAACATACTGCGTATCGCCAAGGTAGGTAACAATTGGAATCTCCAGCGGGTAATCAATTTCGGTTCCCTGTTTTTTCAACTCGACGATTTGCGGTCCTGTAAGCTCGGCGTATTCGGGTTTTAGCTTTTTTCGCTTCTCGATTACGCTGTAGCCGACAGAGCCTTTGCTGTGTTTTGTCGGGAATACCCTCGTAAACAAATTCGGCTTTATTTTGTGCTCGTCGCCGGCCTTTACCCCGACGAGATTAGCCGGGATTTTATTTCCATCCAGCCGCGACCAGGCGTCGATGACATCCCGTATTGGGCCCAGCAAATTGTCCGGTGCCAGTATGGTCCCTGGAGATTGGCCGCAGAAGTTGCGATGCGACAGATAATATGCAATGCCGGCGGCGTGGTCCATATGTCCGTGTGTAAGCAAAACATTATTTATTGGAATAACCTGGTCCGGCGCCTTGCCGATATCGAAGCAGACATCCAACTGCGGTATTGCAACCACGGTCTCTTCAGCCGCGATAGAATAACCGATGATTTCCAGCTCATCTATCTTGATATGTGCCAAATTATGGCTTGGCATTCGCTTGTCCTCTGCCACAAATAATGAGAAAATTTCATGTTAGAAGTAAGCGGAGGCTGTGTCAATTTGTTTTTGACATTATTACTGTCCCAAAGATTGCAGGGGAATTTTTGGGAGCTATTTCCAACCGCTGGGCCTTAAAACCACTTTTCGCAAATCACGCACACCATCGGTCCGCTGCAAATAATAGATGGCTTTTTGCCGCTACTATCCTTGACAAACAACGACTCATACATAAAATCCGATGCTAACCGGGGCGGGTTTAAGCGCTTCCTGCTCCTCACAGGGTAAGTCCGGTTCCGTATGACCACAAGTTTTAGTAATGGGTGATATTTTGGACTACTTAAAATCTCTGGCAATGCTCACAATCCTGGCTTTCTCTACCTTAGTATTTGGTGGTTGTGCTCGATACATTGGCAACAAGCCACCATTGAGGAGAATCGTTCTTGCAGAAGCTGTTATTGTAGTTTCCGCATCCAACCCCAGGCACACAAAAGCCGCACAAATGCTTCAAGAGGAGCTCGAAAAACGCACGGGCATTCGTCTCACAGTTACTGAATCAATGCCAAAGGGCGGCGTCCCTGCGATTGTTTTGGGCACGGTCGAAAGTCTTCGCGGCACACATTCGTTGCGGAGTGGGCCGAAGGTCCCATCCAAAGCGGAAGGGTACGTAATATGGGTCGAGGCAAAAAAGCAAAAGATGCCCATAGTCTATTTGGTCGGCCGCGACGACCGAGGCGCTCTGTTTGCTGTGGGCCGGCTGATTCGCCTGGCGCAAATGAGCGAAGCAAACACCAGTATCGCGACAAACGTGCGAATAGCTACCGCACCCAAATATACCTTACGCGGCCACATGCTTATCGAGGGCGGCAAGTTCATTGAATGGGATGCCGCGGGTTACGAGCAATATATCCGTGACCTGGTCATCTTTGGGACCAATAGTTTCGAACTGACCGACTGGCACGCATATGTCGCTGATATACTCGATTCCTATGGCCTTGACCTGTGGGTCTTTTTTGGGCACGGTAATGTCGTTGATATGAACAGCCTCGAAGATGTAAAGGAGAAGTTTGGAGAACTAAAAGGTCTCGACCACGTGTTCATACCCTTGGGGGACACCAGCGGTGTTGAGCCGACCAAGGTAATGATTCCCGCAATCGAACACTTTGCGCCGCTTCTCAAGCAGGTCCACCCGAATGCGAGAATTTGGCTTTCGCATCAGAACCAACAGTACCACGCAGAAAACGATAACGAGTACCTCTTTGGTTATATCCAGGATGTCCGGCCTGACTGGCTTGAAGGCACGGTTTACGGGCCGTGGGCCCACTGGGACATACCCGGGCTGCGTGAACGCACTCCCGAACAGTATAAGGTCCGACACTATCCGGACATCTGCCATAACCGCCGGTGCCAGTATCCCATTCCCAAGTGGGACCGCGCATTCGCCCGTGTCTGGAGCCGCAACGGTATCAGGGCAATGCCAAGAATGGCCGCACGCATTCACAATGTAACTGCTCCGTTGACCGAGGGTTTCATCGCTTATAACCACACCGGCTGTAATAACGACATCGATAAGTTTGTTTTCAGCACAATGGCCTGGGACCCAAATACCGACCTTAACCAAATGCTGCGTGAATACGGCAAAGTGTTCTTCGGAGATGAGTTCGCCGATGATGTCGCCAAGGGCCTGTTGATGCTGGAAGATAACTGGACCGGGCCCATTGCCGACAACGACGGAATTGAAAAAACTCTTGAGCACTGGAAGGATATTGCTCGCCGATGCGGTGACATATCAAGCAACTGGCCCCGCCCCTCGGAGAGGCGGGGCTGGCGACTGGAGCTTTTTCTTTATAAGGCCTTCATCGATGCCTATACCAAGCGCAAGTACACTCTCGAAATGCAATACCAGGAACAGGCCTATGAGACACTCCGCCGAGCGGAAAAGGATGGTGTTGAATCGACTATCGGTGCGGCACGCGCAGCCCTCGCTCGGATTGATACGGAATTCCGAACAAAAGAAGAGATAAGGCAGGAACTGCAATCGTGGGGGCTCGGCGAATACGAAGATAAAGAACTCGCCGAAGTTCTGGACAACCTGTATTATGCTTTGAACGACCGCCAATGGCTTGAGGCAGAGTTCGAAAAGATTCTCGCGATGGAGGACAAGACCGCTCAATTGGCCCGCATTGATAGAATTATCAACTGGGAAGACCCCGGCCTAGGCGGATTCTACGATAACCTCGGTGTCGAGGGCAAGCAGCCACACTTAGTCAGACAAAAACCGTGGCGCGATGACCCGGGCTATGTCCATTCGCCCGTAGAGCACAACAGGCACGAGGCCGACTCGACAGACCGGCAGTCCTGGCTGGTTGTTGCATTGACCCGATACGACACACCGCTCCGGATGCGGTACGAAGGTTTGGACCCAAAAGCGAGATATCGCATTCGCATAGTTTACTCCGGCCCATTCTCCCCCGTCATAAGGCTGGTGGCCGATGACCAATATGAAGTTCATGGCCCACTGGAACAACCGGAGCCTATAAGACCGCTCGAATTCGATATCACCGAATCTGCCACGGCCGATGGCAGTCTGAATCTGGAGTGGCAACTTATGAATCTTCGGCGCGGTGTCGGGGTTGGGGAAGTGTGGCTGATAAAAACAAAAGACGACGGCAAATGAAACCAAACAATCTCACTACCACTTGATTTTCAAGCCCTTCTTACGAGCTTTAGCCACGAAGGCTTCCAACTCGGTTACGAGCGACCTTATATCTTCCATTAGCCTTTTCATCTGCTGGGCATTCTCAAGCATGTTTTCGTACAGCTTTCCATCATTCAAGACTCTCGCAGCGGTGCCGTCCCCAGTGTTGACCTTCTCCAAAATCACCCGCAACTGTGACATAGTACTGCTCAATTCCTCGCTCGTATCAATCATAGCAGTAACCAGCCTTTCTGCTTTGGCATCAGCACTTTTCAAAGTCGCGGCAGCGATGGTAGCAAGTTCCTGAAATTCTTTCAGTGTCTGCTTGGCCTGCTTTGTCGCTTCAGGCAGATTAGCCAAAGTGGCACTGAAGTATTCTTTATTGTTGGGGTCGCCGACAATATCATTGGCGTTTCTTATAAGCCGGGTCAGACCGTCAACCAGCGCTTCCAATTTTTCCTGGCTTTCCTTGGGGAAAAACTCACTGGTTATACCGGTTGAGCCCTGCAGCAGCATCCCCTCGATCAAAAACCTTGTTTCCTCCGGCCGATTCGGGTCACGCGGGGGCGCCGGCAAAGAGCACGGGTCAACAGTTAATTCGATAAAGCTGCTGCCCAGCCCACGCCTCATCAATTTCACCTCAACATTAGAGGGAATGTTTTTGTATTTCTTATCAATACTGAGAACCAGCTTGGTCTGATGATATACCTGCCCCGTATTCAAATCTCGCAGCATATGGGGAGCCATAATACCTATCACTCTTCCGACTTGATAGCCACAAAAGTTAACGGGAGTGTCCTTCTGTATCCCCGGTGCTGTCCGGAATTGAACGAACACACTAAAAGAGCCGATTTTGCTGACTACCGTCGGCAAATCGCCGAACTTAAATATCAACCATATAAGCGCACAAACAGCTACTACCACAAAGATGCCTACGATAATGTCGCGCTTTCGCTGGGCAGTTTCGTAATCACTCACTTTTTGCTTCCTTTCAAACCAGTCCGACCTTCCAGAAACAATTCCCTTATGGCCCGCAGGGGATAACCGCTGTCACTGAGTTTTCTTATCAGTTTAATTCGCTTGACACTCTTTTCGTTAAACATCCGCCGGCCGGTCGGCGTGACCTTTGTGGGCTCAAGCAAACCGACCATTAGATAATATTGCAGAGATTGCCGCGAAATGCCAGCCTTTTTTGCGGCCGCACCTATCGCCATTAATTTGCTTTTCTTACTCAAGGCCCACCTTGCCAATTGACGATTCCATTTTCATCCGATTTTCTTAAGCACAGCACCAACCAAAGCTTCAAATGAGTCCTTTACCCGCTCAAAAGCCAGTTGTTTTGCAGCTTCTTTGCGACTCGCCGAGTTACCTGATTGCTTTAGCCATTGCGGCGAAATCATCAGCAAATAATCAAAGCCCGCCGGAATCCGGTCCTGGCTTCGCCGAAACGCCTCTCTCAACAGCCTTTTCAGCCGATTACGCACAATCGCTTTGCCGCAGGACTTGCCGACAGAAACTCCCAATCGGGGGTACCCACAATCGTTTTGGGCCATATATAATGTAAGCAGGCCGTTGCTGACGCGCAGATTACGAGCTAATACAGCCTGGAACTGCCTGTTACTGACAAGTCTCTTTGTCTTAGGAAAAGAAAAGCGCTTCATATCTTTTGAAGTCTATGAACTATAAACTCATAACTATGGACTCAATTAACCTGCCGCCATAGCCATTTCGTCAACCGTCTTCCGCCTACGCAGCACTTCGGTGCTTATTTTGCGCATCGCTTTCGAATAATCTAAAACCCCGACGAGTTTGTCACTATCCTCGCTGGCCACTACGGCCATATTTTGCAAATCATAGCGTCTCATCCGCTCCATCGCCTCTCCAAGGGGCTTGTTTGGTGTGGTTTTGTCCAGTACAGGTTCGGCAACATCGCAGGCCAGCAGCCAGCCGCCAACGTCCTGATTGGCAAACATCTCTTTGATGTCGGCAATGGTAATTATCCCGACAATTCGGGATTGATTGTCAATAACCGGATAGTACACACTTTCAGAAGTGCCGAACACCTCAAGAATCTTATGCAACGGCAAATCCTGCGCAATGCTTGTGGGCTTGCTATCCATAACGTCCTTAACTATGTATGCCTCTATCAGGTCCTCCTCAGTAACATTCATTCCCACTTCCCCTGCTTTTGTAACACCAACCTTAACCAGCATCGGTCCAAGTATCTCCGTAAAAAATGTGGCTGTCATAACGACCATAATAATGGTATGGCCGAGGTCTGCGTTAAACTGCTGGCCGGCCAAAATGGCAAGGCCGATGGCCACGCCAGCCTGAGGCAAAAGACAAATCCCCAGGTATTTACGAACGGCAGCCGGCGCCCCTGAGTACCTGGCGCCAAACCACGAACCCGCTACCTTGCCCACGACCCTGCAGGCAGTAAATACTATCATTATAGCCACTATCCACAGAGCTATCTTGTCAAACTGCAGATGCGCCCCGGCAAGAACAAAAAACGAAATGTAGATAGGCGGCGAAAATCTCTTGACAAGCCCAAAAATGCTCTTGCTCTCGCGCGGCGCCAGATTGGCAATCGTTACACCCAGCGTCATAGCCGGCAGAATCGGACCGATGTCCAATATTATTGAGACGCCAACAACAAGCAAAAGACAGCTAATCGAAAATGTCAGAATCTTATCGTCAGACCTGACGAATTTTAAGAGAAAATACAGCACCAGCCCCACCAAGAATCCCAACAGTATTGCACCAACAATCTCCCCAAGCAGTACAAGAGCAGTAGTGAAGACGGAATTGTAGCCTGTACCCGTAAGCGCACTTGCTGCTGTAGCTGCGCCGCGATAGAGCAATAGTGCCAGAGCATCATCGAGTGCAACAATAGCCAGCACCGCCGCTGTTAAAGGCCCTCTTGTCTTATACTCCCATAAGACATTCACCGTTGCCGCCGGTGCCGTAGCAGAGGCAATAGCACCAAGCACAAGTCCCACTGCAATCGAAATGAACAGGTCCCCCTTAATGAGCCACATCGCTACGGAGGCACCAACCGCTACCAGCAAAAAAGCCCCTATCCCCTGAGAGAAAAGAATGATGAAAAATTGTTTGCCGTACTTTTTAAAAACATCCGCGCGCAGTTCCGCTCCTATCATAAACCCTATGACGCCCAGCGCAAACATCGTAAAGGGCGTAAGCGCCTTAATAGTTTCAGGTGTTATCAAATTGAGTATATCGCCCAGAAGTATCCCGACGATTATACAGCCAACAACCTGCGGTATGCGAAGTCTTTGGAATATCCTTGCCCCTGCTGTTCCAAAAAATATGGCTACACCCATCAACAGGATAAGGTTAGTATCTCCGCCCCGTGCTAAAATGGTTTCCAATAGTTTAATCACTGCCATACTTCACAAAACAAGAAAAAGCCAAGACTACCTTAGCAGGAAAAAACACATAAACAAAACACTTGTCCCTGCTTATCTAAAAAGCTTTATGCTAACCTTAGAATCCATTTTGTCAAACGATTTCCGCCTACCCGACAAGGCAAAAAGTCAGGATGTTCTCCATCAACTATTATCAGAAGAGAAATAAGAAACAAAAAACCCTTCAGCGCACCTACTTTTCGTTGACCGTAACACCAGGCCAGTCATCTGTTCTAAACGATGAGGCCGGCAACCCTGCTCTGTTGAAAAGGTTCGGCACCGCTGTGTTGCTCCACGCAAACCGCACGGCAACAGGTTTCTTTATTTTATCACTCGAGACTAAAATAGTGTCCCCATCAATCTCCGCCTTTACCTCAACGAAATTTCTATCTTTCCCGGCAATCGTGAAATGAGTTAAAGGTCCGCCTTTCGCAACAAGCCCGCCGCCAACGTGGTCGAAGAATAGACGAATCTTATCGCCTTCGATTCTCATTGAGCGATAAATTGGACCCGAATACACAATCCCTTCGCGCCCATAAGTCTTCGCCAGCGCCCAAAGGGCCAGCCTCCTGCCGACGTCCTGTTTATTTTTGGGATGAATATCACCTACGTCACCGACGTCCATTGTAACAGCCATGCCCGTATTCGGCAGTGACAACGCCATCAATTGCGCCTCGCGCAGTTCCGCCCCTGCAAACTCCTCGCCGTATCTGAAAGGCGCTATCTGTACGTAGTAAAACGGGAAATCACCCTGTCCCCAGTCATTTCGCCAGTTCCCAATCATCGCCGGGAACAGTTTGCGATACTGGTAGGCCCTGCTAACGTTAGATTCACCCTGATACCATATCGCACCGCGAATGCCATACGAAATCAGCGGTGCTATCATAGCGTTGTACAGTTGCGACGGTGCTTTCGACCTCCTCGGTGAACCCGGCTTCTTCGGCTCCTCTGGAGTATGCCCGCCCTTAACGTGGGCCTGCTTGGCTGCCGACAACCAATCACACAGCTTCCCCGAATAATCATCCATCTTCTGTAAGTAGTTACTCCATGCCTGCTCAAATCGCTCTACGATAGGCCTGGACTCCGTGTCGGCAGCCAGCACTTCGTGGCGTGTCCACGCCTCGGCCGGGGTCCCGCCCCAGCAGGTTTGTATTAACCCCACCGGCACATTAAGCTCGTGATGCAATTCCCTGCCGAAGAAATAGGCCACGGCTGAAAATCCTGCTACTGTTTCAGGCGTACATATCAACCAACTGCCGCTGCAATCTTTTTGTGGAGCATCCGCAAAAGTTTTCTCAACCTTAAAAACCCGAATGTTTGAGTAATTGGCCGATGCAATCTCCTGCTCCGCATCAACTGAACGCGCAACAGACCACTCCATATTCGACTGGCCGGACGCAACCCATACTTCTCCCACCAGAATATTTTTAATTGTTGTCGTATGTTTACTTTTGACGGTCTTAATGGTCATTTGGTACGGGCCGCCTGCGTTGAAGGGGCCTATCTTGGCGACCCATTTGCCGTCTTTGTCGGCTTTCGCGCTCCAGGCCTCGCTAAATAGACCCGGAGAAATGACGACTGTGTCGCCTCCGCCCGTAACATCAAGTGTGCCGAGTATGCTATATGGACCCAGACCAATGACGACTGTCTCGCCCGGCTCGGCCCAGCCCCAGATTGGCACCTTCATCTCTCGTTGAATAACCATATTGTCGCTTATAACCGCCGGCAGTTTAACATCGGCGAAACACTCCGTCGCGCAAAGCAGCGCCCAAACCAGCGAAACAACAAAAACAATTCGCTCACTGAGACCGACTCTCTTCTCACTCATTTTTTTCATCTCCCAAAAACAGTTGATAAAGTAGAATACGACCCACACATTTGATTCTTTTGCTCATTATAAACCACACGAACCTGTAAAACTACAAGCTGGCTTGAGAGATTTAAAAAAAAGAACTGTCAAGTCAGCATTTCATGTCACCGATACAATCGCTGGTTAGAGACGACGGCTTTCTTGATTGTTGCCTGGTAATTCAGTAAACTTTGGTCTCACTGCTTTAGAGAAATAATGTATATTGCGAGTAGCTTAAAAGCAACTTGCCAGAAGAATTACGAATATGGCTGAGCAAGATAGACAAATGCGCGTGTGGAAGGCAGTTTCTATTCTTACCGTTATAGTCGCTGCGTTAGTAATCGTGGCAGGGTGTAAAAAGAAGTCGCCGAAGCAGCCTGAAAAAGCGGATACAAGACCCAATATCAACGCCACGACAAATCTAAACGATGTAATCAGGTCTGCAAGAACCTGGCGGCCGGCCTACACACCCTGGTATGGCAAAACGGCGCCGGACTTTACGTTGACTGACCTTGCCGGCAAAAAGCACAAGCTGAGTAATTATAGGGGCAAAGATGTCATACTTGTCTTCTGGGCAACCCGGTGCACATATTGCATACCAGAGATCCCTCACCTAATAAAGCTGCGCAATACGGTCAGTGAGGACAAATTGGCAATATTGGCCATATCATGCGAGAACCCTGAGTTGATAAAAAAGTTTGTCGCCGATAATAGAATGAACTATACGGTTCTTCTTGAGAAGGGTGATATGCCCGCTCCATTTGGAGTTATCAGAATCTACAAAACAGCGGGCATACCCTGCAGCTTCTTTATCGACCCTGAAGGCAAGATAAAGCTCGCTACAGTAGGTATACTTACATTGGAATCAATCAAAGCCATATTACAGGCCGAATAATCACACCCATTTATGGCTGTCGAGATTCTCGCCGGGTCTTTGTCACTTGTGTCACAGAGCGTTATATGGTAAAATAAACCGGTAGAACAGACATTTAATGAGCTGCGCCGGATTCTTTTCGGCAGCGGAGCAGGGCTTTAATGCACAGACAAAAAGGATTTACACTGATAGAGCTTTTGGTAGTTATTTCGATAATTGCCTTGTTGATGTCGGTATTGATGCCGTTGATTGACTGTTGTACGGAAAAGGCTGGTCCAAAGCCCATTCTTTATGCCGCTACTTACCAAAGATGCTGCATCGAGCCTGACTATCACCTTTTTCTCGTCGTGAAGGGGGGAAAACTTCGACCCGCCCTGTCAATGGTATATACGAGAATATCGCAATCTGCCCCAAACTCGCTGCTTACAACCGAAATGGCTTCAAAATGGCCATCGTGAGGAATAAATAGCTTGCATATTTTCAACGACTTAGATATAATACCACTGGTGAACTATTTTGGCGTGAACGCAGACTATCAGGGAGATTATGGGGCCCGCACATAAGCGGCTGAGATTGTTGGCAGCACGAAGCTGGCAATACGATAGGCTGCTGCAGGCACATAACACAGATGAGCCGACACCAAAACAAGTGAAGACGTTACTTGAAAGTTTGGGCCAACCTCCGAAAGAACGCAGCGCCGAAAGGCTCCAGGATTTAAGTGCGAGTATTTTGGAGATAGCTGAGCCCAACGATAGAGTTCCTGGCAGCTAAGGAAAAGCGAAGTTTTAGAAGTATTTTGGAGAAGATGAGAAGACGTGGAAAGGCAGAAATTAGTTCATAGGAGATAACAAATTATGGCTGGCATGTTTTATTCGTTGGAAGAAGCTATTGCGAAACTTAATGTAACGGAGGAACAGTTAAAGGAGCTCACCCAGGAAGGAAAACTGCGTGAGTTTCGTGACGGCTCGAACGTACTTTTTAAGGTTGATGAAATCGAAGCGCTGATGCCCGATGCGAGCGCTGCTGCTCCCGAAGCAACTCCAGCCGCCCCGCAAGAGGAGACAGACAAAGATGAGATATCTTTAGTGCCGGAAGCAACGGTACCGGAGACAGCATCGCTGGACACGTCAGTGCCGGAAGCAACCGCGCCGGAGACAGCAGAGTCGGATACAGCCCTGCCGGAGGCAATTGAGGATACCACCGCAGGTGACGAGTTGGCTGATGCGGATACTGTCATAGCCGAGCAGGGGATTAATGTCCTTGGGGAAACAGACAGTGACCAGGCAATAGAAGATGAAAAAGTGGAGACCAAAGGTTCTACGGCTGAGGCATCGCTGGAAGAGATTGAGGAAGATGTAAATTTGGATACCTTCGGCAGTGGGTCGGGTTTGTTGGACCTTTCGCTGCAAGCCGATGACACTTCATTGGGTGGTATTCTCGATGAAATCTATACGTCCGAGAGCGGGGAAGGCGAGGAAACGCGGGAGAGTTCGGCATTGGACGTAGCGGTTGAGGCAGAACAAATGCTTCCGGAAGAGGAATTTGCCGCCCCGGAGCCTGCTCCAGGGGCGCCGATTGCGGCCCAAAGATATATCGAGCTGGAGCCGGACACTATAAGTAACGCCTTCGGAATTATGCTGTTTTTGCCTCTTCTGGTCATTGTTTATACAGCCATAGTGACGGTGGCAGGTTTCAACAACGCGATGCCGGTGATTCGGGAGAGAATTCAGGACATAATTTGGTATGTGATGATCGGAGTCGGTGTGGCCGCAGCTTTAATAATTGGCGTGGCATTTATGCTTGCCGGCGGGGGCGGCGAACCGAAAAAGAAACCAAAAGCCAAAAAACTTAAAAAAGCCAAAAAACCTAAAAAAGCCAAGAAAAAACAAAAGGCCACGGCGAAAGGTTAAACCGCCTGACAGTTCAATAAGCAAGCCTTTTCTCAGCCTTCCTTGAGGGGACAGACAGTCATTTTAGGTCTGTTAGTTCTGAAATTACTCTTGCTGACAGCGTGCAGAAGTGCTGTGGTTCTTGAAGCGTTATTTCCTGCGCCAGGCTGTGTTTTACCTGGGCAGCGCAGCGAGACATAGCGAAGAGTTACGTATCTGAGTTGTGCCTTTCCCGGCCAACAGGCGATTTAGTTGCAATATCAGCGGGCTTTATGTAGAATATTGCCGAGCGTAGGTTGTCTATTTTTCGGGGTGTAGCTCAGCTTGGCTAGAGCGCCTGCTTTGGGAGCAGGAGGTCGCTAGTTCGAATCTAGTCACCCCGATTTCATATCCTATTGCACACAGTAAAGTAAAAATGAAGGACCGATGTCTGTGATTTGGCAGGGAAACGTAAGAACAAACGATGCTACAGCGGCTTCTCGAGAATCCTTACAATCGTTTGAGCTTGTCGGCTTTTATGGCAGGTTACTGTTAAACAGCAATATGGCTGTGAATTTTTAGAATTTTGTTTGACGGATATTGCACTCTTCCTTATTGTAAATAAATAAAGGTAAAATTTCCCGTATTTGGTAGCTTAGGTGCGTAAGACAGGCGCTTAGTCAGCTTTTTCTCGTGTGATTTATAAAGGCCGTTATCGAGGAAGGAGAAGGCCATGTTCAAAACAAAAGTCGAAGTGAAAGACATTATGACAAAAGAGGTTGTTAGCGCAAGACCAGATACTCCTATATATGAGGCCATGAGGATTCTGAGAAACAACGAAATCACAGGTATGCCCGTCGTTGAAGATGATATGACTCTGGTGGGAGTTATCACTGAAAAAGACGTACTGAGGTTGTTCTATGCCGAGGAAGATGAGAAGAGCAAGACGGTCAAGGATTTTATGACGCGACCTGCCGTTTCCTATAGCGAAGATGACACTTTGGAAAGTATTTGTGATTTTATGATGATTAACTATTTTAGACGAGTGCCGGTCACGTCGAAGGAAGGAAAAGTGGTTGGTATCGTTAGCAGGCCGGATATCATTGACTATGTTCTACGGCTAAAGGATGAAAGCGCCGATACGCCTGAGAAGCCGAGCTGTTAATTCGCCGCCGCGAAGGTGTCTTGTTTTCAAGGGGCTACTACGTTCGGCCGTATTTAAAGGCCGCGATTGTTGCAAGTTTAAGTATTATCAAGGTAAGTTTAAGAAGCCGGTAGTTGGCCGCTCAGTTAGTGGCCTGTAATTCTCTCTCCAATTGTTTTGTCCGCTCTTTGGTTTGCTTTCCGTTCATATAATCCCCATTTCAACCCGCAAAATATGCACATCGATTCAAAAGAGTTTTACGAAGCTCTACACGCGGACTAAAATATAGGAGACGTTCGGCAGCGAGACAAAATAGCTGACTAAGAAAACGTAAAAAACAGGTTAAGGCCCGTCGGTGTCTAATGGCTGGCGATTAGTATGTCAGACCCAACATTAGTAACGTTTGTTGTTTATTTCATATTTTTGTTGGGTATCGGGTTTTATTTCTATCGCAGGTCGGTGAGCATAGAAGATTATCTTTTGGGGGGCAGGGGGATGGGGGCGTGGGTGACGGCGCTTTCGGCACAGGCGAGCGATATGAGCGGCTGGCTGCTGATGGCCCTGCCGGGTGCGATTTACCTGGGTGGGGTGGGAGAGATATGGATTGCGATAGGATTGTTTGTGGGAACGGTCCTAAACTGGACCCTGGTATCGGCTCGGCTTAGAGTTTACACCCAAAAGACCAATACAATAACACTGCCGAGCTTTTTTGAGCAGCGCTTCGGCGACCGTACCGGATTGCTGCGGGTTGTTTCTGCGGTAATCATTTTGATATTCTTCACTATATATGCCTCGTCCGGCCTGGTGGCAACAGGGAAACTATTTGAATCGATTTTTGATAATGTCGAATATAAACAAGCGGTAATCATCGGCGGAGGTGTAATAATTGCCTACACCTTTTTGGGAGGTTTCTTGGCTGTGTGCTGGACTGATTTGTTCCAGGGCACGCTAATGGTTTTAGCTTTGGTAATTGTCCCGGCTTTGGCGTACCTTAGTGTCGGAGGGATTGACCAGATAAGTCAGGCTATGACGAACATACAGAAAAGTATAATACCGGAAGGAGAGCAGCCCGGGGTATTGCTGATTATTTCAGCTATGGCGTGGGGACTGGGGTATTTCGGCCAGCCGCATATCTTGACGAGATTTATGAGTATCAAATCAGTCGGCAAATTGTCTGAATCGATGGCGATAGCGATAATCTGGGTTTTCATTTCGCTGGCCGGCGCGGTGGCAGTCGGACTCATAGGGATAGGTATGTTCGATAATTTAACCGGCGGCGAAGAAGAAAAAGTTTTCATCCGTATGATAGACAAACTGTTCAACCCGTGGGTAGGAGGGATAATGCTGGCGGCAATTTTATCAGCCATTATGTCGACCGTTGATTCACAGCTCCTCGTCAGCTCATCGGCATTGACAGAGGATTTCTACCAGAAGGCGATAAAGAAGGACGCCTCGGAGAAAGAAATTATTCTTGTGGGCAGAATCTGCGTGATAATAATTTCGGCCATAGCCTTAGTTCTGGCACTGAGTCCGAACGATACAATCCTGGGGATAGTCGCTTATGCCTGGGGTGGGTTTGGGGCGGCGTTTGGGCCTGTGGTGCTTTTTGGGCTGTTCTCCCGCAGAACCAGTTGGCAGGCAGCTCTGGCCGGTATGGTGACCGGAACGGTCGTGCTCGTGGTGTGGAAGCTGACCAAATTGGATGCATATATGTATGAAATCGTTCCCGGCTTTATTTGTAACTGTCTGACGATCTTTCTTGTTAACGCTTTCATCAGACAGAAAAACGAAAGGGTATTAAGGCAATATGAAGAAGTAGCCAAAGTAATTGCCACAGGAGAATAATTTCAATACTGGTTTAACTTTTTTCAAGGTTGGAGAAAAATATGGGCAGAAAAGCAGTTGATGTTGTGCTTTTGCCGGACGACGCAATGACGGACAAAGCAATCGAAGCGAATAAGGAGCTGGTCGAAAAATCCGGCGAGAAAATAGCTCTCAATAAACAGGATTGCCTGCCGCACATTTCTTTGGCTATGGGTTGTGTCGATGAAGGGGACATTACTTCTGTCGGGCAGGTTTTGAAGACAATCGCAGAGAAAACCACACTGTTCGAATTGAGGGTTATTGGCGTCCAGACAACAACAAATTCGGTGGGCGAAAAGGTGTCAGTTTTTGAAGTGGAAAAAACGGGGGAACTTCAATCACTTCACGAAGAGGTTATGGGGCAGCTTGGCCCGTACCTGAGCCACGACGTGACCAGGGACATGTTATATAGTTCGGGAGAAATTGGAGAGTCCACTTTGCTGTGGATTAAGAATTACCGTGATAAGTCCGGTTTTGCGAACTTTTTCCCGCATATAACAATTGGATACGGCCAGATAGAGAATGGGCCATTTCCAATAAGATTTGCCGCATCACAGCTTGCTTTGTGTCACCTGGGCAATCATTGCACCTGCAGAAAGATTCTTGCGTCGGTTAGGCTTAAAACAGCATAAATTCGCAGGATGACGACGCTACTCGACCGTGACGCTTTTTGCGAGGTTTCGGGGCTTGTCGACATCGTGGCCGCGAAGGACCGCCGCGTGATAGGCCAGCAACTGCAGCGGCACAACAGCAAGCATCGGTTGTAGCACCTCTGGCGCATCCGGGACGGTAATTAAGTGGTCGGCGTGCTGCTTGATATTCTCATCGCCCTCGGTCGCTACTATGATGGTCTTACCACCGCGTGCCCTGACTTCCTCAATGTTGCCTATGATTTTGTCATATTGCGGCCCGGTGGTGGCAATAAAGACTGCAGGCATCCCATCGACAATTAAGGCAATCGGGCCGTGCTTCATCTCCGCGGCAGGAAGGCCCTCGGCGTGAATGTAGCTTATCTCCTTTAACTTCAAAGCGCCTTCGAGTGCCACCGGATAATTAAAGCCTCTGCCTAAGAAGAGCCAGTTGTTCTGGTTGATATTTGCCGAAGCTATTTCTTTAATGTGGTCGGACTGCTCAAGGATTTGGCTTATTTTATCCGGTATCTGAGAAAGCTCATCGATATATTTGCCCGTCTGTTCAGTGCTTATATGTCTTCTTCTGCCCAGTTCGGTCGCCAGCATTGCCAGCACCGCCACCTGGGCCGTAAAGGCCTTTGTACTGGCAACACCTATCTCCGGGCCTACGTGCAGATATATGCCCGCATCGGTAGCCCTGGCGATGGAAGAGCCGACGACATTAACAATGCCCAGCACGGTTGCTCCCCGTTCTTTGGCCTGCTCCACTGCGGCCAGAGTATCTGCCGTTTCACCGGATTGACTTATTGATATAACGATAGTGCCGTTTTCGATGATTGGGTTGCGATATCTAAATTCGCTGGCGTATTCGGTCTCCGTTGGGATACGCGCCAGATGTTCGAGCAGGAACTCACCGACCAGGGCTGCATGAAATGCGGTTCCACAGGCGGTCAGGATGAAGCGTTTGGCCCGGGCCAGCTCCCGCAGATAAGAGTCTATGCCTCCCAGTTTAATTCGATTGTTCCGAGGGTCAATTCGGCCGCCCAGACAGGTGCTCAAGGCCGTGGGCTGCTCGAAGATTTCTTTGAGCATGTGATGCTTGAAATCGCCCAGTTCGATTTGCTCCAGTGAGAATTCAATTTCCTGCAGGTCTTTGGTCACAGTGACATTATCAATGGTCTTGGTATGGAAGCCTTCTGAGCTGACCGTAACCATCTCGTTGTCGGCAAGGTATATCGCCTGGGTTGTGTGCTCTACGATTGCGGCGGCGTCGGAGGCCAGGATGTATTCGTTATCGCCGGCGCCCAAAATCAAAGGGCTGCCCTTTTTAGCGCCGATGAGCATATCCGGAAAATCGCAGCATAGGATGGCCAGTCCGTAAGTGCCGTGCAGTTCATGAAGAGCTTGCTGGACCGCCCATTCGAATTTGTTCTGGCCGTCCGCTTGTTTTCTTCCTTCATCCTCATCGCCTTTGGCATAGAAATAGCCGATTAAGTTTGCTATCACTTCGGTGTCGGTTTCGCTTGCGAACTTCGTTCCTTCGTTTTGCAGCCAGGTTTTTAGTGTGGCGTAGTTTTCGATAATCCCGTTATGAACGACGGCTATTTTGCCGGTATGGTCCAGATGCGGATGGGCATTTGTAGTATTCGGCTCACCGTGTGTTGCCCAGCGGGTATGTCCGAGGCCAAGTGTTTCCTTGCTATCAGGCTTATCCAGGATACGTTCGAGGTCGCTGATTCTGCCGCCGGTTTTCTTTATTCTTATCGCGTTGCCGCTTAGAGTTGCCACACCTGCCGAGTCGTATCCGCGGTACTCAAGGCGCTTTAGCCCTTCCACGAGAATTGGCTGGGCAACTTTTTTACCCAGATAAGCTACTATGCCGCACATTTATATACCTTACGTTTGCGTCAAACATTAGTTCTCTATTGTAGAAGAAACCTGCCTATTTAACAAATCAATTCTGCTTAATTATCGTATCAGATATTATCATTTGACGATTCAGTTCTTATTCGGTTTAACTTGATTTATGATAGTTGTTATCGACTACAATGTGGGGAACGTCAAAAGCGTATGCAACGCCTTTAGCCATATTGGCTGTCGCGTAAAGCTTAGCTGCGAAGCCGCTGATATTGAAAATGCTCTCGGCCTTGTTCTGCCCGGAGTCGCAGCATTTGGGTATGCTGTCAGAACATTGGGGTCTCTGGCCGAGCTGATAAAAAATGCTGCTTTAAGCGGCAAACCGCTCTTGGGTATCTGTGTCGGTTACCAGATGCTTTTCGACCAAAGCACTGAGTATGGCCTGCATAATGGCCTCGGCTTAGTCCACGGCAACGTTGTGGCTTTGCCTGCCGGCCGGAGAATTCCTCATATGGGATGGAACCTGGTCAAGCTGCCTGAAGATATGGACCTGTTTGCCGGCGTCGGAAGAGAGCGGCATTTTTATTTTGCTCACTCCTTTTATGCCGAGGTCAAAGACAACCGGGCCAAGAGCGCACATACTGACTATGGCTTCTACATGCCCGCGGCGGTGCAGAAGGGCAATATCTATGGCACGCAGTTTCACCCGGAAAAGAGCGGCAAAACAGGCTTGAAGGTCCTGCGGAATTTTTATGAAATTTGTAAAGGTCAAACTCTGTAATGCTCACGAAAAGGATCATCCCTTGTCTCGATGTTAAGGACGGCCGCGTGGTCAAGGGCGTTCATTTTTTGAATCTGCGCGACGCGGGCGACCCTGTGGAACTCGGTGCAAGGTACAGTGACGAGGGCGCAGACGAACTGGTATTTTTGGATATCACCGCCACTATTCGCTCACACAAAACAATAGTTGAACTGATTGAGAAGGTTGCGGAAAATGTCTTCATTCCTTTTACCGTGGGCGGCGGCATACAGACAGTTTACCAAATAGATACACTTTTACGAAGCGGAGCAGAAAAGGTGTCGGTGAACACTGCTGCCGTTGAAAATCCGAATATAATTGCCGAAGCCGCCCAGCGTTTTGGAAATCAGTGTATAGTCCTTGCCATCGACGCCCGCCGTGCGAAAGACCAACCCGGAAAATGGCAGGTCTGTGTCAAGGCCGGCACCGAGCCGACCGAAATTGACGCCGTTGAATGGGCTGCCAAAGCCGAGAAGCTGGGCGCAGGTGAAATACTACTTACCAGTATGGATGCTGACGGTACCAAAGCAGGCTACGATATCGAATTGACCAGAGTTGTGAGCGATGCGGTTAATATCCCCGTAATAGCCTCCGGCGGGGCGGGAAAACTCGAGCACCTTTATGACGCCATTGTTGACGGCGGGGCAGACGCTGTTCTTATGGCCTCAATCACCCACTTCGGAAACTACACGATAAAACAAATGAAAGAATACCTCGCCAGCCGCGGCATATCTGTAAATCTATGACACGCAGTATGCGATGGGCCATACGTTGGGCTTGACTTCGTCGAGCAGCTATGCTATAGATTGCACAATAAGACTTAGGCAAAAACCGATACAAACAGGAGAATGATAGTGAGATTTCATAAGATTGACCTTCCGGAAGAAAAAATCGCAGGCTTTTGCCGGCAGTGGAAGATTACCGAATTTGCTCTATTTGGCTCTGTGCTGGGGGATGATTTTCGTCCGGACAGCGATATTGACGTATTGGTGACTTTTACGGCGGACTGCGGATACAGTCTGTTTGACTTAGCGCAGATGCAGGACGAGTTAAAAGCTATCTTGGCTCATGAAGTAGAGTTGGTGGAAAAGGAAAGCCTGCGAAATCCCTTTCGCAGACGTGCGATATTGAACGATATGGAGATTATCTATGCAGCCTGAAGAACGAGACGCTGCGCTGTTGTGGGATATGAGGGAGGCGGCTCGTGAAATAGCTCAATTCGTAGCTGGCGTAAGCTACGAGGAATTTGCATCTAACAAAGTCCTTCGTTATGCGGTCGAAAGGCAGCTATTGGTAATCGGCGAAGCAGCTAAGAATGTTTCCTCAACCCTCAGAGGTGGTCACCCCGAAATCCTGTGGAGTTCAATTATCGCTCAGCGCAATATCCTCGCCCATGAATATGGCGAAATTCTCGTAGAACGAATATGGCGTGTTGCCTCGGAGCGTATTCCGGAACTTATCAAGCTTCTTGACCCCCTTATTCCCAAACCGCCTGAGCAAGACAGCTAATCCCGCCTATACGAATGAATACCTCGCCAACCGCGGCATCGCCGTCAATCTATAATCGCCGAACAATCTACCCATGTGATAGTATCGAGATTATATCAATTAAATGAGATAGGTGATTTCACAGCTTAATTACCAGCCCATCTACTCGTCACATCTCAGAGTGGCGGCTTGTGCCCCATATATTCCCATTCGTCTCGCTATAGAGCTTTTGCCAAGCGTCTTGAACAGCTCTCATTTTTGCCTTTCCGTACACTTGCTTGAGAATATCAGGTGCGAAATAGTAAGGCTCGCGCACATTAGTCCACAGACCGTCGTCGGCACTACCCATGAAAATCGTCAAATAATAATCCTCATGGACGGATTTGAGAAGGATATCCAGACAAACGTAGCCAAGAGGAACCCGCTGTGGTTTCGACGTACGCCTTATTCGAGCCGTGCACATCGTTGAGTCAGTCGAATCAAGAAGGGCGATTAGTTCTTCAGATACGTTAGGCATTTGTAGCAGTGCTCTAACTCGCGGTTCATGTACCAGTTCCGGCAGGCATCCTCCGGCGCCGTCGTCACTCCATTCGACGCTCACTTGTCGTAAGGCCGTCTCAACTTGTGCTGGTTGTCGCTGGGCACAGCCCCAAGAAAGTAGCATCACCGTGCACAAAATGACGTTGGCTATCTTAGGCATCTTGTGGAGTCCTTTGCTTGCCCGCTCAATTAGAGAAGAGCCCTACACTTTCTCGACAAAGAAAGACCGAAAGCTTTAAAAGGTATCCAAGTATGTGTCGATTTCCCAGGTGGTGACCTGCTTTTTGAACTCGTCCCACTCTTTTGTCTTCACGTCGATGTATCTTTCAAACAGATGCTCACCGAGAGTTTCCTGCAGCAGCTTGTCCTTTTTCAGTTCGCCCAGGGCTTCCCATAATGAGGTTGGCAGGGTATCAATGTTTTTCTGGACCAAACTTTCGTCGTCGAGCTGGTATATGTTTTCTTCAACCGCCTCAGGTGGAGTCAGGTCGTTTTTGATTCCGTCCAGCCCGGCTTTTAGCATAACGGCAAATGCCAGATACGGGTTGCAGGCAGGGTCGGGGTTTCTCAGCTCGATTCGGGCGGCTTCCTGCTTGGCTTTGAACCATTTGGGCACTCGCAAAAGGGCTGAGCGATTCATCGCAGCCCAGGTGACATATACAGGCGCCTCAAAACCGGAAACCAGTCTTTTGTAAGAATTCACCGTCGGACAAAGAATGGCGCACATTGCTTTGATGTGTTTGATTTGCCCGGCGATAAAGCCGAAGGCGACTTTCGACAGATTGTATTTATGGTCTTTGTCGTAAAAGGCGTTTGCTTTTGCCTTGGTATCAAAAAGACTCTGATGGACGTGCATTCCGGAGCCTGGCTTACCCATTACAGGCTTGGGCATAAAGGTAGCGTGCAGGTTGTACATTTGCGCGATTTTCTTGGCGCAATATTTTAATGTAAGCACCTTGTCGGCTATATCAATGCACGGGCCATAATGGAAGTCAATTTCATATTGGCCGAAGCCGACCTCGTGATGCGACGTTTCAACGTTGATTCCAAAATTCTCCAGTGCGCCCACGATTTTCTTTATGACCTTGTATCCTTCGTGAGAGGACAGGTCGAAATAGCTGCCGTAATCCATCGGCGAGGTTCTTTTCTCAGCGTCTGTTCTAAACAAATAGAATTCCGGCTCCGGCCCCAGATTGAATTCGAACCCTTCCTTTGCAGCTTCCTCAACCGCTTGTTTAAGAATAAATCTGGGGTCTCCTGCGAAGGGCTTGCCATCCGGGCGATAGATATCACATATTAATCTTGCCGTCTTGCCGTTTTCCGTCAGCCAGGGAACGACAGCATAAGTTGCCATATCGGGCTTGAGAAACAGGTCGCTCTCCTGTATGCGGGCAAAACCTTCGACCGAAGAGCCGTCAAACCAGACCCCGTCGCGTGCGGCGCCTTCCAGTTGTTCAACTGGTATGATGACCTCTTTTATGACGCCGAGCAAATCGGTAAACTGCAGGGTAATAAATTTTATGTCGTCTTTTCTTACCTGCTCTAACACCTTTTTGACTTCCATTTGGATTCCCTTCCTTTACTGTCAACGATTCACAGTTTTTTTGACACTGTCAGCCGGAAACATGCTTGATAGTGCGCTGCTGATTATTCTTACTTTTATGGGAAAAACTGCAAGATAAATCCGCCGGAGGCGGATAAATCTCAAAAATTCAATTTCAGTGAATAGCTGGTACCTTTTTGTAGAATGACTCGGAAGCGATAGGTGATTGCCCATCATCTGTCTTCAATTTCTTGGAGAGTAATCAAAGAATAAAATCGGAAACAAAATCAAGATAACCCCTTGAGCCTGGCCTTAGATTGGAATGCCGGTGAACAGACTGTAGAACGGTGCGGAGGCCGTCTTGCCATATATCATCCGGAACGTCGGAGCGAAACTGGCGAAGATCTTCAAGACCCTCGTTCAACGGTATGGCGCGGGCACCCTCCGGTGCCTCGCCTTGGATAGCTGCTTTCAAAACATCCGCAACAATACAGTCGTCGATACTGTGGTCGTTGCGATACCCGGAGACCAGAACGAACTCGATGTTTTGGAGTACATCCTGATGGTCTTGGGTCATCCGTTTCAACGGTTTATGAGACCCCAGTGTTGCCTTTAAGCTTTTACTTAGAGCCATCTGACGGATGTTGGCCTTTTTTTGCAGGGCTTTTTTACGTTTCAATCGTTTTGCCTTTGACATAGAAATCTTCTTTTTAAGCAGTTATTATAGTTCTGGCCGATCCGGTTTCAGTTTTCATTTATTTTACGGATAGACGCTGGTGGTTCCGTGGGGGCACACAAGCCAAACTCGTCCGCTTTGATGCTATCGGCAATTTCCTTAATGTCTCCCGTGCACGGCAACGGACACCACTGCCCGGTATGCCGGAAATACTCCAACTGGCATGGACCAGGCAAAGAAGGCACAATACGCAGGTGCTTGGCCAGGTATCGCTTCTCGGGGTCCGGTTTGCTCGTTCTTGAATTCCACGGTGTTACAGGGGTGTAGATGATGATATTACCGCCGTGCAGCTTGTACTGCCACTCCTGCCAGAGCGGTCCCTTTTCTGCCAGTCTCCGTCGTAGCTCATCGATATCCTCCATAGTCAGTGTTTTCATCCATGTCCTCACATGTGTAGAGTGCCTGTGGCCTTTCTTTTTGCTCGCTTTTTATCCCATACTACTTTGTCCTTACATAGTAGAGAATTAGGCTACTTTCAAACGTTACCAGCTTCAGATACTGCGAGTAGGCGATACGGAGGTTACCAAAAAAACACGTCGAGTTCGACTCTTTTCTATCTACGCTATATTTTCTCGAACGTGAATTTGTGGCGGTCGGCGTCAATTTTTACTGCGTCGCCCTCGGCGAATTTGCCGGATAGAAGCTGGGCCGCAAGCTGGTTCTCCAGGCGCTGCTGAATCGTCCGCTTCAAAGGCCTTGCACCGAAAACAGGGTCGTAGCCCTCGTCCATAACCAGCTTGCGGGCATTATCGGTAAACTCAACTTTTATATTGCGACCGTCCAAGCGCTCAGCTAAGTAACCAAGCTGGATATCGATAATTTTTCTCAAATCGTCTTTTGTAAGCATATGGAAAACGATTACCTCGTCAATGCGGTTCAAAAACTCCGGCTTGAAGAGTTGCTTGAGCGCATCCTTGACGTGCGCCTCAATTTCCCAGTCGGCGCCGGATTCTTCAGTGAGCTGCTGAATTTGCTGGCTGGCAATATTGCTGGTCATAATGATAACGGTATTCTTGAAGTCCACCGTCCGGCCCTTGCCATCCGTTAATCGCCCATCGTCGAAGACCTGCAGCATCACATTGAAAACATCGGGATGGGCCTTTTCGATCTCATCGAGCAGAATCACCGAGTATGGCTTGCGGCGGACAGCTTCGGTCAGTCGTCCGCCTTCCTCGTAACCGACATAGCCTGGCGGCGAGCCGATGAGGCGCGCCACGGAATGCTGCTCCATAAACTCACTCATATCAATCCGAATCATGGCATTCGGGTTATTAAACAGAAAATCAGCAAGTGCTTTGGAAAGCTCGGTTTTGCCCACGCCGGTCGGCCCAAGAAACAGAAATGTCCCTATCGGCCGATTCGGGTCGCCCAGACCCGCTCGGCTCCTGCGGACCGCATTGCAAAGAGCTGCAACCGCTTCATCCTGGCCGACTATACGTCGGCGAACCGCCTCTTCCATCTTCATTAGACGCTCACGCTCTCCACTCAATAATCTCGCAACCGGTATGCCGCTCCACTTGGAAACAACACCGGCGATATGCTCTTGGGTCACTTCGTTCCGGATGATTTTGCCTCCGTTTAATTCGGCCAGTTGGGCCTCTTTTTCCTCAAGCTCCTTTTTCAACTCCGCTATTGTGCCGTATTTCAACCGGGCAGCGGTCTCCAGTTCGCCTTTGCGCTGGGCGTTTTCAAATTGGTTTTGGGCCTCTTCGATTTTTTCCTTTAATTGTTTTATCTGGTCGATGTCGCCTTTATCTTTTTCCCACTGCGCCGTCAGCTCTTTGTCCTGCTTTTGTAACTTGTCCAGCTCTTTTTCAGTTTTCTTCAGTCGTTCTTTACTTGCGTTGTCGCTCTCTTTCTTTAGCGCTTCACGTTCGATTTGCAGTTGGATAATCTTTCTGCGAATACTGTCGAGTTCAGCGGGCAGCGAATCATTCTCAATCCGCAGCTTTGACGCCGCTTCATCCATCAAATCTATTGCCTTGTCCGGAAGCCACCTGTCGGATATGTAGCGATTTGACAGCGTAGCGGCTGCAACAAGGGCAGAATCCGTAATCCGAACGCCATGGTGAGTATCGTAGCGGTTTTTCAGGCCTCGAAGTATTGCTATTGTTTCTTCGACACTTGGCGGGTCAATTAGAATCGGCTGAAAACGTCTCTCGAGCGCTGCGTCCTTCTCGACATATTTTCGATAGTCGTCAATCGTTGTTGCGCCGATGCAGCGCAGCTCACCCCTTGCAAGTGAGGGCTTTAGCAAATTGCCGGCATCGACCGCGCCCTCAGCTTTGCCGGCACCTACAACGGTATGCAGCTCGTCGATGAAAAGTATTATTTGTCCTTCGGCGCCAACGACCTCTTTCAGTACGGCTTTAAGCCTGTCCTCAAATTCGCCTCTGAATTTAGTTCCCGCTATCAGCGCACCCATATCCAAGGCAATTATTCTCTTGTTCTTCAAGCCCGTAGGGACGTCGCCGGCAATTATTCGCTGGGCAAGCCCTTCGACAATTGCGGTCTTACCTACACCCGGCTCGCCGATAAGCACCGGGTTATTTTTCGTCCGGCGATTGAGAACCTGCATACATCGGCGAATCTCTTCGTCACGACCGATGACGGGGTCAAGCTTTCCCTTACGGGCCATCTCCAGAAGGTCAATCCCATAACGCTCGAGCGCCTTGTATTTGTCTTCCGGGTTTTGGTCGGTTATCTTTTCACCGCTGCGGATTTCTTTCAGGGCCTTTTCAATCTGTTCGGGTGTGACCGAGTTAAGCCGTAGGATTTCCCTGGCGTCACTTTGCACCGAAGCCAGCGCAATAAACAAGTGCTCCACGCTTAGGTATTCGTCACCCATCGCATCTGCTCGGTTTTGGGCGTCAAGCACTATCTGATTAAAGACCGGCTCAGGTAAGGTCTGAGTACTGCTTTCGCCTTGCGGAAGTCGCTGAAGCTCGCTTTCTATCATGTCCCTTAGTCGCGAGACGTTTGCGCCTATCTTTTTTAAAATCATAACTACAACGCCGGACTCATCACCACAGACTGCGCTTAGTAGATGCAAAGGCGACAGGACGGTGTGAGATTTGGCCATCGCAATCTGCTGGGCAGTCGCCAATGCTTCCTGAGCCTTTAGCGTGAATTTGTCAAACTTCATAATTTGTCCCTTCGAATCTCAATTATCGGATGTACTGCGAGTTTCAATTAGATAAAAGCAAACGGCGTGCCCAAAAACATTAAAACTCTAACTATTGTAGTAACAAGCACTTGCGGCTTCCTCGCCCTTTCGTCTATGTGCCAATTTGGCAGTCATTTGTGCGTATGCTCACGTGCGCCCTGTATTCATTTAATTATTGAAAGCATCAGAGACGCCTCTATACTACTTGGGCAGTGAGCAAATAAGGAAAAGCTGCCGCTAAGGTGGGAGGGAAGCTATGATGAACGCCATATATCGATTCGATGGAGTGTGAATATGAAAATACTGGAAGTAAATGCCTTGCAGATTGAAGCCATAAGGGTAATAAGGTTCGCTCGTTTTCGCGACCACCGGGGGTATTTCACCGAACATTATAGGGAAAGTGATTTCAAAGGTCCCGAGGAAATGGCCTTTATGAAGGACGTCGATTTTGTGCAATGTAATGAGAGCTACTCCAAAAGCCGGACTGTTAGAGGTCTGCACTTTCAGTGGAATCCTTATATGGGCAAGCTGGTACGTACTCTAACGGGTAGAATGATTGATATGGTTTTAGATATAAGAAAGGGTTCTCCGACATTTGGTAAGATTGTTCTGTATGATATGCCCGCTGTTCGCAAAGCCGATTATCACGAGTGGATTTGGGTCCCCCCTGGATTTGCACATGGCAATTTCTTTCCGGAAGATACTCTTATCGAATATTTTTGCTCGGGCCGGTACAATCCCGGCTGTGAGGCTGGCATCTCGCCTTTGGCAGAGGACATTGACTGGGAACTTTGTGATGCGAACTTAAAAAAGCTGTTTGATAGCATGGTTCCGTCTACAAATCTGATTTCCGATAAGGACAGAAATGGATTATCTGTCGATGAATGGAATCGCGATGACCGCTCCAATAATTTTATCTACGGAAAGCTATGACGTGGTAATCTGAGCAGTGGTGAGCAGCTTATGACAGCCAGGTCGCAGATTTTCTTCACAGGAGAAGGTGGATTATCCGGTTCAGAGTTTCGGAAAATACTGCACGATACAAAGTACCCTTCACGTCAAACATCGCAAAACAGTGTATGGAATTTGATGCTTGACCAAAATTTGGCGAATTTCAAAACAGGTAATCGCATGTTATCTTAAGTATTGACATTCGAACGGTTAGCAAGTAATATCATATATCGAAAATCTGCCAGGCCCTTATAACCGAGAGGCAGAAAAGATATACTCGTGTCACCGGACTTTCTTTCAAGGAGAAACGACTGCAATGCTCTATGCCAAGCTGAAGCTTAGAAAACTTGAAGGCAAGTTAGCTGACTTTTCCAACCCATTTCTTAACAGTCTTCAATCGTGCAAAGCCAGAGACTTCATCATTGCGGCAGCGCTTTTCCTGGTGGCATTCGCGGGTTATGCTTCTGTCTGTACAAAAGCTTTGTCAAACGGCGATGCGGCAGTCTATGTGCAGCAAATGAAAAACCTGAATCTCGGCGCAAGGTCGATACACATTGGATACTATTTGCTCGGTGCCGGCTTTATTCGCATCCTTCCCGGCTCTGACGACTATGCGGTCAATTTGATGAATTGTTTTCTTGGCGCTCTGACTGTGGCGCTCGTCTATTTCATAACTTTAATTATTTGCCACAAGCGCCTTGCAGCTCTTTTTTCGGGCCTTTTCCTTCTCACACACTACATTTTTTTGGAAAATTCAATATATGCCGAGGTATATACCCCGCAAATCTGCTTCCTGGTTCTGGCGCTTTTGTTATGGCTGCTGGACAGGCCCATCATTGCAGGTTTGTCGTTTGCCTTGTCTTTGCTTATTACCCCGAGCACTATATTCGCCCTGCCCCTTTTTTTCATACTTCGTCCCCGCTTGCGGCCGCTTCTTCTGTTCTGTGCGGTCATCTTAGCCATTGCCGTCGCCGCGATACTTCCCGTGTACAGGGATTATTTCTTTGGCGGCAGAGGTCTGCTGAAAGCCACCAATGTGTCAGTAGATATAGGGCGTGCCCTGCGCAAAGAAGGTGGGGAGGTGTTCTCCAGCTTGTTTTTTTGTATACCATTTGTGGTGGCCGGACTGTTGGAACTCTTTGGCCGAAAAAGGTTCCGTCCGCTTGGTATTGCATTGCTGGCCCTCTGGATTGTTAATTTGCGCTTTGGTGAAAAATTTGCTGACGTGCCTGTGCAGCTCCCCACGTATGTGTTACTTTGCTTAGTCGGCGGATTGGGAGTTCATTTGCTCTTGCGAGTCTTGAAAGGCAGGCCGTATGCCACAATACTGTCCGCCGCCTTACTTTCGGTGCTAATGGTAATTGCGATACTAATCAAAACAACAGGAACATTAGCAGAGGTGTCGAGACTCCTGCCTAAATGGTTTTTAATAACGAGCGTACTGTGCGCAGTATCGTGTATGCTTGTGGCGATGCTGCCCGTGTTGCGCAGAATACGCGCTCAGATTATACTTGTGGGCGCAGTGGTTTTTGCCGTTTCTATCAATGGGTTTGTCGCATTTTCAAAAATCGCGCAGCTAAATAAATATCACAATGGATACCGGAATTCAGTGATAGAAGTGAGTAACGTCACCGGTCCGAACTACTTTCTTATAGGTCATTGGAGCCAATATATACTTTTTGAGCACTACTTGTTCCAGGAATCATATACGCCCTATTGTGACCGCATTAACATTAGGGGGTTGAGACGTCCTGCAGGCGGGCAGAAGCAATCAGAGGCTCACAAAAAGCTAAACGAAGCTATTGCTGCTCGTCGCCAAATATTGTTATTGGGATACTATTCCGGTCTTTTCCCTGCTTTACAGCGCTTTGGTTACAAAGTAACGAGAGTAGGGTACATATATCTTGCCACACCTCTGAGGTAAGATTGAGCCGGCGTCCGGGATGGCACAAAATCGCTGGCTGAGATTGCCCGGCAGGAAAATTTGCTCACTGAAAAGCGGCCACAGAATCATAAATGAGGCCTATACGTCACAGTTGCTCTACTTCACCAAAGAACAATTGCAAAACCCGCAAGAGCTGGTCTGAGAGAAAAGCCAACAGAGTGTTGCCGGCGGTTGTAGAGATAATAGCTGTCTGGCAGGAAGATTACGCTGATTTCTCGCGGCGGCAATTTTCCCGCTTTAGTTATTCGGTTTCGGCGGCATTTGGCTCCTGAGCCGCCGGGGTCGGCTGTGTAAATTCCGAAAGTGGCGGTTGCGAATCGAGCTGTGGCGTTGATTTGATTTCAATCGGTGGCGGGACCCTGGGCCCAGGGATTGTACTCTGCTCGGCGACATCCGGCTGTGGCAGCGGCTCTGACTCAGTATGTATGAAGTCGGCCACTTTGCCGTAATCTTCTGCACCGTGACAATTCTGCTCGTATTCAAAAATTGTTTTGCCATAGCCCGGTGCCTCGGCAAGTTTAATGTTTGTTCGAATATGAACCGGCAGAATTTGGGCCTGTGACCAGGCACAGTTAGTTCCACGCGCGTTGCTGAGGAATTGCTCGATATCGGTCTTTACTTCACTCGGAAGCGAGGCTCGGCTGTCAAACAAACAAAGCAAGACCCACTTGACTTTCAGCTTTGGGTTAATTCTCTTGCCAACCAGGTCGACGGTTTGCAGCAGTTTTCCAAAACCCTGCAGCGCCAGGAAATGAGGTTGCAGCGGGATTAAGACCTCTTCGACGGCGGCGAGGGCATTGAGCGTAAGCAACCCAAGCGAAGGGGGGCAGTCAATTATCAGATAATCGAATTTGTCCTCAATCGGTTTAATTGCCTCCCGCAAAATCGTCTCCCTTCCGACTACACTTACCAGCTCGGTTTCGGCACCGACCAAATTAATGTTGGCAGGCAGCAGCCAAAGGTTTGGGCGGGCGGGCGAGATTTCTTCCTCTAATTGGGCTGACTGGGTCAGGACTCCATAGGAGCCGGCCTCGATTGTTTCCGGCTCCAGGCCGAGATGTATCGTCAGATGCGCCTGCGGGTCGAGGTCAATAACAACCACCTTCAAACCCGTAGCGGCAAGAGCAGCGGCAGTATTAACCACTGTTGTGGTTTTGCCTACTCCACCTTTTTGGTTTAGTACCGCTATTGTTCTCATTTCTTGTGTGGCTTGCGACCCGATTAACGAGGTAAGAATCTATCTTTCCACCTTTAATTTTCTTAAAACGGCATCAAGCACACCATTGACAAACGATGGAGACTTGTCGGAGCTGAACTTCTTGGCAAGCTCGATGCCCTCATTTATTACTACCCGCGGGGGAACATCGGGACAAAATCTTAACTGATAGACAGACAATCTCAAAATGCTTTTGTCCACAAGCGAAAGCCGGGATATTTGCCATTTTATTGTAGAATCCTCTATCAGCTCATCACACTGTGCCAGATTTTCCCACGTCCCTTTTGTCCAATCCCGCGCGAGCCTGCGTACCGAATCGTCAGACTCGTTTTCTACAAAGAACTGCCCTAAAAGCTCAAGCAGGTCCGGGCCCTGGACATCAAGCTGATACAAAGCCTGCATCGCCAGTCCTCTGGCCCTTGTTCTTCTGTCTACCTGCATTTCTTGTTTGGTCGCTGACCTCTGGTAATTCACGATTCACGGGATAAGCCGGCATCTAAATCTGTTCCATCACGTTAGCCGTCTCCATAGCTGTCATTGCCGCGTCGGCGCCTGCATTACCCATTTTTGTGCCGGCCCTCTCAACAGCCTGCTCAAGTGTCTCGCAGGTCAGGATGCCAAATATCGTCGGTATGCCGGAATCGTAGTTGATTTGTCCAATACCACGGGCTACCTGCTGACAGATGTAATCGTAATGGCAGGTTTGACCGCGTATGACAGCGCCGAGACATATCACAGCGGCGTACTTACCGCTTTGCGCGAGTTTCTTTGCAGCTAACGTAATTTCACAGGCCCCCGGCACCCAGACTACGCTCATCTGTTCGTCAGCGGCACCGTGACGCCGAAGACAATCTATTGCGCCTGCAAGCAGCTTAGCAGTTATAAACTCGTTGAACCTGCTGACTACAACAGCGTAACTGCCCTTGCCGGCTGTTACCTGACCTTTCGTTTCTTTAATCATAGTTTTACTTCTCCAAACAACATTTGTATCTGGCAGCAGTTCGTACTTCCAACACTCTCAGTGAATACACATTATAAGACCCTCGGAGGCTGCTTTCCAGAAAAACAGCACAGCGCCAAAAGTACTTCAAATGACGCCGCTCCTGCACCGGAGGTTAACTTCTGCAATTATATGATGTTATGGCTGGGATTTCCATCATTTTTTTTCTGCGGGCCACAGCGGCTAAAGCCGGCCAAAAAACTGCTAACCGGAGGCTGCATACTGGGCGATAACGCCTTTGGGCATATGCGTCGTATGTGATGCTCTGTTCGCCGAACCGCATACGATAATACCCAACACGATATAGAGGCGGTCTGCTATATGGTCTTCGAAGAAGCAGGATTTGGGTGTTATTCAGAAGCCGAGCGAAAAGCTCGCACGGCTTTTAGACTTTACGAAGACGGCAAAATGCTGCAGGCTCTTGACGCGCTCGAAAAGGCTCTCGATATAAACCCGTCCAACGACTCGTGGCATTTCAATAAGGCCCTTACACTGGATACTGTGAATCGATTTGACGATGCGATAAACGAATACGAAATCGCACTGCAATTGAGCCCCGGTGATTTGGAGATATTAAACTCGCTCGCGGTCGACTATACCCGCACAGGCCAATACGACCGGGCCATCGACACTTTTGAGCAAATCCAGCAGCTTGACTCTGACTTTGAACCGTGTTATTGCAATCGCATTATTACCTACACCGAGATGGGCCAGCATGAGCTGGCTGAGCAGATGTTTTATCTTGCCCAGCAGATAAAACCGAATTGTGCTTTGTGCTACTATAACATAGGCAACAGTCTTTTTGCACGTGGCGAGTACAAAAAAGCTATTCACTGCTGGTTAAAAACGGCTGAGCTTGAGCCGACCCATCCTCAAATAAACCACCGACTCGCTCAGGCTTACTGGTCCGATGGTGACAGTGAGCGTGCACACGAGTATTTTCTTGCAGAGCTTCGTAATAATCCGGGTGATGTTGATATCATTCTCGATTTTGGCCTGTTTTTGCTTGAGGTCGGGGACATTGAGTCGGCGAAAGAAAAGTTTAACAGGATACTTGAACTTAAGCCCGACTCAGGAGCCGCGTTGTTCTATCTGGGAGAAATTGCCTTTGATAACGCCGACTGTCCGCAGGCGGTAAAACTGTTTAATCAATCGCTGCAAAAAGACAATACGCTGCCGGGGCCGTATTACAGACTGGCGCAGTATGCCTTAACGCAGGGACAAAAACAAGAGGCGAGAAATTACCTCTTGGCCGAGTTGGCAATGGACCCGGAGGATTCGGATATATTGGTTTCTATGGGGTCGATGTTTCTGGCAATTGGTGAACCGGATTATGCGATACACTGCCTGCTGCGGGCTGTTGACATAGATTATGCCAGTGCAGACGGTTATTATTATCTTGGTCTTGTCAGGGCCACAAAAGGGTGTTTGGATGACGCTGCCGAGTTTTTCGAGCATGCGCTCGATATGAGGCCGAAGGACGTTCGGATATTAAGGGACTCTGCCGTGGTTTATTTGGCAATGGGCAGGTTAGTCGACGCGAGGGAGCGAATTGAAAAGGCCAGGTCCCTGGCTGGTGATGACCGACAGTTAAGGACGCTCGAGAACGCAATCCGACTGGCCAAAATCAGAGAGCGTATAGTAGATTCTATCCGGCAGTTGCCGCCTCGTTTTGTCTCGGATTTTGCAAACAAAGTTCGCAAAAGCCACGGAGTATAAGGGCATCTGTGCCGCTGCTGATTCTTGTACACTTCACGCTGCTAATATCTGCGATTAGTTCACGCCGGTTTGCTGCAAATAAATAGTCGGCATCCGGTGGAGCCCCACGGGCATAGCCCGTGGCACCTCCATCTTCGGCGAAACCCGCCGAAGCATCCGCCTACGCTAAAGCTTCGGCGGATACCTTTTTCGCATTCATCCACGGGTAAAACCCATGGCTTTCTGCGAAGGCGGGTAAACCCACGTAAGAGAAAACGGTCAGGAAAAGATTTGCAGGACCGGGCAAAAAGCGTTAGTCTATTGAGTCAGGCCGAGTGGCGGAATGGCAGACGCTGGGGACTTAAAATCCCCTGCCCGTAACTGGGCGTGTGGGTTCGAATCCCACCTCGGCTATCGTTCGTATCTCGTGAATCGCATCACAGACAACAAAAACATATTGGAGATAACTATATAATGGTGGACAAAACACCCGAACTTGCAGACGTGGAGAAACCCAATCTGTATCGTGAGACGTTCCCGTATACGGATTTTCCCAAAGTAGTCTTCGACAATCAAAAAGTTAAGTACGATATCCCTGACAAGATATGGATAACCGATACTACCTTCCGTGATGGTCAGCAGGCTCGTCCTCCTTATACGCCGGAGCAAATCCTAAAGGTTTACGATTTATTGCATCAGATAGACGGCGGCACCGGTTTGATTCGCCAATGTGAGTTCTTCTTATATTCAAAGCGTGACAGAAAAGCGGTGGAGTTGTGCAAGGAGCGAAGTTATGAGTTTCCTGAGATAACGGGCTGGATTAGGGCGGTGCCGGCTGATTTCAAGTTAGTTTCGCAAATGGAGCTCAAAGAAACAGGTATTCTGACCTCCGCGAGCGATTATCACATATTTCTTAAGCTGCGAAAGACGCGGGCCCAGGCAATGAATAGTTATCTTGATGTCGCCAAGGCAGCACTTGATAGTGGAGTGACGCCGCGATGTCACTTCGAGGACATAACGCGGGCTGATTATGAAGGCTTTGTGCTACCTTTCGCCAGTGAGTTAATGAAGCTTGCCGAGCAATATAATAAGCCGGTCAAAATTCGTATTTGTGATACGCTCGGTTTCGGCCTGCCGTGGCCAAGTATAAGCTTGCCGCGGAGTGTTCCGAAACTTATCTATGGTCTTCGGCAAATCGGCGTGCCGTCCGAACGGCTCGAATGGCACGGCCACAACGATTTGCACAAAGTGCAGGTAAATGCTGCAACGGCGTGGCTCTACGGTTGCAGTGCCGCTAACGGCTCCATATTCGGCGTCGGTGAGAGGACAGGCAATCCGCCTCTTGAAGGGCTGGTCGTCGAACACGCTCAATTAAAAGGCACAACTGCAGGCGTCAACTACGCAGCGATTACTGAGCTTGCCGAGTATGCAGGGAAGGAGCTGGGCTTTAATATTCCGGACAACTATCCGCTGGTGGGCAGGAATTTCAATGTTACCAGAGCAGGCATCCACGCCGACGGCCTGCTGAAGAATGAGGAAATATACAGCTGCTTCGACACGAACAAATTGCTGAACCGGCCTATAAACGTTGCAATCACCGACAAGGCAGGGGCGGCAGGCATCAAGCACTGGATAGAGGCAAGATTTCAGACCGAAATTCCGAAGCATAGCCCGCGCATAGCCAAAATAAAGGACAAGATAGACGCTGAGTACGCAGCCGACAGGGTATCGGCAATATCCGATGAGGAAATGTTCGACTGGGTATGTGAGGTCTTTGGCGATGACTTGCCGCCGTTGAGAGAATAAGTGCATATGCCTCAGCCATCTTACATCCTTGCGCCCTTTTGCCTTTATATTCCTCTGTTTTTTATGCGTTAGGCGCTGATTATGTCAGATAGAAAAATAAGAGCGGTATTGTTCGACCTCGGCGAAACCTTGTTGGACTTTGGGAAAATCAACACAACTCGATTCTTTCGGCAAGGCGCTAGATTATCATACGATTTTCTCAAAAGTGCAGGACAGCCCATCGGCAAGTTCAATTACTACTGCTGGCGTAACCTGATAGCTCTGCGCATACGAGGCTGGATTTCCAATATAACGAAAAATGATTTTAATTCGTTGGTTCTGTTAAGGGGAATCGGCACAAAAAAAGGTATCAAGCTCGACAGGCAGCAGTGGCGGCACTTTGCGTGGCTCTGGTATGAGCCCTTGAGCAAAATCAGCCGGATTGAGCCAAAAATGAAAGAGACTTTAACGACACTAAGAAAAATGGGCCTTAAGCTCGGCATCGTTTCCAACACATTCGTACACGGCAGCTCTTTGGAAAAACATCTGGAACAGCTAAGTATACTGGACTTTTTTACGGCCAAGGTTTATTCCTACGAATTTAATTTTCGCAAGCCGGACACTCGAATCTTCAAGATTGCCGCCGAGAGAATTGGCGAGACGCTGGAAAATATTATGTTCGTGGGAGACCGCATCGATACGGACGTCAAACCTGCGGCAAAAGTAGGCATGCAGGCCGTCCTAAAGGCCGCTTACACCAATATCGGCAAAAAAATTCCAAAAGGAGTGTTGAAAATAAACCAGCTCTCCGAGCTGCCGGTACTAATAGAAAAGATCAATGCAGGGACTGTCAAAAGCTGACCACACTTCAACGAAAAGAAAAGGCCGAGCTAAAGTAAGCCCGGCCTCAAACCTGCGAATTCAGATACTGCTAAAATCGATCCTCCTCAGTCCTAAGCCAACAGCTTATTTCGACGATACAAGTATCCTCTTTTTCAGTGGGTTTTAGCAACGGTGTAAATCTAATATTGCGATATTTCCCATCGGGCCAGTTATCGGCGCCCAGTCCACATTTTTTCGCTTCGTTCAGCTTCAATCGTATAAGGTCATTTGTGATACTCCTATAGCCTTCCTCGATAATGAATGCCACATCCAGCGAAAAAGTGGGTTCACCAGAATTGTCAGAAGATTTACTGTGAAGCCGTACAACTGCGGTTTTGATACCGGGGGCACCTGCAATATCAATCACTACCTCTTCGCCATCGAGCACAACTTCACCTGCACCGTGAGGTGGCTCCTCACTGGTGATTGGAGGCTCAAAAAATTCCGCTGGTTTCTCAGGAGCCTCGTAATCAAATATGACTAGGTCGTAATCCTGGTCCTTATGGTAGACCTTCATCTGAACAGGCAAAAGAGAATTTTTGCCCACCGTAACAAAGATGCTTTCTATCCAATCGCTGTCTTCCGAAGGTGGGTCAAATTTGTATATGAGAAAGTCGTCGCCCACATTGGTGGGTATCTGTTGGCTGAACTGCTCATTCTCATCTGACAATAAGCCTCCGATAAACCATTGAAGAAAAGTCTGTCCTTCGGCAAAGTTCGATGGTCTCTTAACAGTTCGCCTTTTGTGCCCATCAAATCCTTGTAACGTTTGGCCGTCATCATAAGTCGCGTCTCCGCTATCTCCGCGAATAACCATTTTCCCGTGAGCATACCAACCCTCAAATTGTCTTGTAAGACGGTTATTCCGACTTTTTAAATAATAGAAATGTACGTAGTCGACCTCAGTAACGCGTTCCGTGACATCAGCCCAGGCGATGGTTGCGGGGTCGATCGAGCCGCCTGAATAGTGTACGCCTACGAATGCCGCTGTTATTATCAGCGCTGCAGCGGCAAGTTTTGTTATTCTGCTTTTCATAATTGTTCTCCATATATTAAACGGCCGGGGAGAATGTAATGTCTGTTCTCCTGCCGTTTGCTGTTTGAAAACTTGAATTTCGTCTTTGTGTTTTCGTTTCCATTTATCAAAATCGAACGTTGGCCTCTGGCGGCTGACAGCCTGCGAGATGAGTTCGTCTAACTGTTCGTTGGATTGGTGAGATTTCATAATCGGTTCTCCAGAAAGCCATTACGCTGTAAGTATTTCGCGATTTTTCTTTTTGCTCTGGTCAGCCTGCCATTAATTGCTGCCCTCGAAATTCCCAACACAGTCGAGATTTCTTCGTACGAGAGGCCGTCGTAATACCGCAAGATTACCAGCTCTTTTGCAGGCACCGGCAGTTGCTCAATGGCCTGCCGAACGGCCCGAATGCTATCATCAGAACCACTGCTATCCGCCACTTCACAAAGGTCTTCAGCGTTGATTCGCCTAAGCCTGTTTGTGACCACATCTTTGGCGACATTTCTGCAAATGGCAGCAAGCCAGGGAGCAAATTTCGTCTTGTTCTTTAAGCCTCCCAGATTGCCAAGCGCTCTTGCAAAAGTTTCCTGGGCGGCATCTTCGGCAAGCTGATGGTCGCCGAGGACAGAGTAGGCGATTGCCACCATCGAAGCATAATATCCGCTGCAGAGTTCGCCGAAACTCTCGAGGTCGCCACCGAGAGCAGCTTCAACCAGCATTGTGTCTAATTTGCCTGGCACGTGCTAAAGGTTAACCTCCAAATCACATTTCGCTGACCAGCATCTACTCTATTGTCTGATTATAACCTGAAAAATAAGCGCAAAAAATCTGCATTTTGTCTGACACAGGCGAAAAAATCCACTTAAACCCGTACCAATAAAAAGGGCTGCAAGCGTTCAACTCGCAGCCCTTTCTTGAGTATACAGGCAACATCGCAGAAAAATCTTAGTCGTTATCATCTCGACCGCACCGACCACGGCGGTCGCAGAGCCTCATGGGTAGGAAAAAGGGCTGGCAGGCGAAAGCCCACCAGCCCTATCTTAGCTACTTCTTTCCTTTCTTCTTTCCTTTGCCTTGGTCGTGCGGTACGATTACATCCACTGTCCCGGTGGCGATATTGCCCGAAGTGTCCCTACAATCCACAAGGATGGTGTACACCCGTCCGGTGCCACCTCCGGCACGCTCCGCTCGCAACAGAACTACCAGCGGGTCGTCTGTGTAGTCCCAGTCCGGCTCGGTGTTGCCGTCGCCCGGGCCGTTGATAAACTCATTGCTGTCGACCCCAAGAATCCAACAAACAGGTGCCGGGTCGGAGTTATCCTCCGCGTCCACCTCCACAGTGACCTCCACCATCTTGTGGTTCGGTGGCCAAAGCTCGTCAGGACTGGCAGAGATGCTAATGATCTCGGGCGGAGCTACATCCTGGAAGCCGGCGAATATCGAAAACTCGGTCACTCCGGTAAACGTGGCGGTGGTACTCCCCGGATCGACCGTGCCCACGATCTCTGTGTCGATGAATTCGCCAGTGTCCGGATTGAATTTGAACAGGGACAGGGTTGTTCCCTCAGGCAGCGGAATTGCCACGGGTACCAGGGGTAGGGTGATCGTCGCCCCCGGGGGCGGTAGTGGACTTGGGTTCGGGTCCAGGGTGATGACCACAAAGTACGTTCCAGTGGCGGCAAAACCGGGCGGTGAGTCAACTCCAGGGTCGGGTAGCACCTCAATGCTGATGCTGGTATCTTCTGGCAGCACACCGGAATCCACGCTAAAGCTGGCTCCCGTCCCGTCCGTATCCTCTACCGTTCCGCCGGCAGAACCGATGACACCATCAACTTCTGGAGGTTGCTCCACTTGGCACTCATAAGCGCCCATATCCACGATATCGTTGAAGATACGAGGGTTGCCGGCGAGGTCGAACGGAATCGCCTCACCCGTATCGCCGTCCCCGTCGAGGTCAGCGCTGTCCGCCGGTAAGGACGCATTATCGCCCGCGTCAATACAGGGTGAACCGGTCGAGAGCCGCAGGTTGTCCGGAGGGTCAACAAAAAGCGGGTCATCGTCAATATTGCCCCAACCGCCACCGCTCCAGTCCTCTACGCAGCAATAGTTAACCGCTGGCGAACTCGTGCCGTCATTGTATATCTGCGGCCCACTCGGAGCGGTATTGCCCCAGAGGATACAGTTGGTCAGCGTCGGGTCGCTGTAGTCTTCGTTGTACATCCCAGCGCCGTAATAGTGTGCCGAGTTCCTACTGAAGGTGCAGTTGGTCACGGTCGGGCTGCTATACTCATCGTTGCCCATCCCGCCGCCTTCCCAGGCGGTATTGTCCGAGAAGGTGCAGTTGGTGACGGTCGGACTGCTGTTGTCCCTGTTGTGCATCCCACCGCCGAGGCCTGCCGAGTTTCCGCTGAAGGTGCAGTTCGTCACCGTCGGGTAGCTGTTAGAGTTACCCATCCCGCCGCCGTATCCGTCACCTTCGTTGTTGTTAGTGAACGTGCAGTTAGTCACTGTCGGGCTGCTGTAATTGTTGAACATCCCACCGCCACTACCGTGGGTATTGTTCCCACTGAATGTGCAGTTGGTCACCGTCGGGTTGCCCTCGCTGTTGTACATCCCACCACCGCTGCCTGCCATATTCGCGCTGAATGTGCAGTTGGTCACCGTCGGGTTGCCCTCGCTGTTGTACATCCCACCACCGCTGCCTGCCATATTCGCGCTGAATGTGCAGTTGGTCACAGTCGGGCTGCCGCCAGCGTTATACATCCCGCCGCCGTAGCGGCCATGGAATGGGTATGGTCCGGAATAAGAAGCATAGCCAGCAGTTACCGTGAAGCCGTCGAGGACGGCGGTGGCATCTGTCCCACTGCTGGTAACAACGTGCCAGCTGTTCTCGTTCCTTGATGAGTCATACAGATCACCGACATCGTTCCCGTTCAGGTCCCCGCTCAGGACAGTTTCGTACGTTTCCCAATCCCGCTCGTCGAGGCTGGTTTCGCCGCCCGCGAACCCACCAAAGATGGCCACGCCATCAGTAAGCTGGAACGTTGCTTCGCGTGGGTCCTCTGACGGCCCGCTTGGGTCAGGCTTATAGGTCCCGGCGGCCACCCAAATTTCGCCACTTGAGGCAACCGCCAGGGCATCCTGCAGATACTTGTAAGCCGTCCCCCACGTCTGACCATCACCGCCCGTCGAAGCATCCGCATCAACGTAGATGATTTCTGCCCCAGCCGTTGATACTATCGCCAGCAGAAATAA
>CAZOUM010000012.1:0-49290 GCA_964582985.1 uncultured Pirellulales bacterium
CGGTCTACAACCAAAACCCCTGGTAAAGATTTTTCACCGAAAACCTCTCTCGGCACGCTTGCGGAACGAGTCCTGCGAACCCTGAAGATACTGATTTTGGGCGTGCAAAACAGCCACGCATAGCCATTGTTACCATTTGTCCGCCAGCCTGTCTCGTCGGCATGTTTGACCTCAGAGCCCCGATAAGCCTCTATCAATGCATTCGGAACATCTTTCAATCTCTTCGACAACTGGTGCATTGCATCAACCAGGCTGCTGTAGCCGATACCTGTCTGCTTTTCAATCTGGCCTAATGTGTTGCCGTAGATATAATGCTGTACCGCGACATATGTAAGCAGTTGGTTTGAATACAAACACTTGGCAAAAACACCTGGAACTCTGGCACTGATGAGGTTTTTGCATTTGGGACAACGTTTACGCTCCAGATGATATACTACCTTTTTCATTTTGACCGGTTGACAATCTATTACTGTTCGTGCCCTGGTGCCTTTTTCTTCAAGAGTACTTCCACAATCCGGACAGGTATTTCCAATATGGATTTTCTCTACTTTGTCTGCATCTTGTTCGGAAATACTTGCCCTGCCATGACCTTTATGGCCTACCTTGCCCCCACCGCGATTGTGTTGATGTGCTCTTTGGCTGTTTGGCTTGACAGGAATCTTTGAAGATGGTGTTGATGAGCCGAAAAACCCCTCTTTCGCTGTTCGTTCCTGATAGCGCAGCTTCGCCTTGAGCAGTACAATTTCTCCTTCAAGCTCGTTAATTCTTTGCTGTTTTTTGAGACATTGTTGGCAATAAGTCATTGATATTCTTATCCAATTTGTTCGATATAGCTCATCAAGCTGTAGTTTTATCGGAAATTGTCTGGATTGAACTTGAATCCCACAGAAATAAAGGACAAAAATCAAAATCTACCCACCCATAACTGACCGGTTACAAAAAAAGATGAATTATCCTTGATTTATTCTAAGATATGTGGTATGGTAAGTGGTAAGCTTTTTTTGAGGCTGGAGGAATTTAGGATGAGGTGGATGATTTTGTTGCTGAGTCTTGTGGGGGCAATTCTTCTCTCAACGTCTACAGTTTTCGCAACAGACCGGCATGTGCCGGGCCAGTATCCAACAATTCAAGCAGCGATAAATGCGGCTGTTGATGGCGACACCGTCATAGTGGCACAGGACACTTACTATGAAAATATCAACTTCGGCGGCAAGAGCATTACGGTTACTTCAACAGATCCGAATGATCCGAATGTGATAGCGGGCACGGTGATTGACGCCAACGGCTCAGGGACTGTGGTGACTTTCCCCGACGTTGAGAGTGCAAACTGCGTGCTGGCCGGCTTTACCATCACCGATGGAAACGCGTCTGATCGTGGCGGCGGGATCCTTTGCTGGGATGGCTCCATTACTATCGACAACTGCATTATCACCGGCAACTCTGCCTCAAAAGGGGGCGGGATATACAGCGACTACGCCGAGCTGACGGTCGCCGGCTGTACGTTCAGCGGAAATGTCGTGGACTGCTTGGGGATTTCCTTCTGCGGTGGTGGAGGGATATTCAACCAGTATGGCAACTTGATCGTGACCGACTGTACGTTCACTGAAAACGTGGCGGTAATGGGCAATGGGGGCGGAATATACAGCATGGAGGGTGAGTTAACGCTGACCGACTGCACGTTCACAGGAAACTCAGCCACGTTTGAGGGTGGCGGCGTAGCCACTGACTACAACAGCGTGATAGTGACCAACTGTACATTCAGCGGAAACTCGGCCCAGTACGGCGGCGGGATGAACAACGCTCACTGGGGCGCCACAGCCACCAACTGCATATTCACCGGAAATTCGGCCCAGCGGGGGGCGGGGGTATGTACCTTCTACCTTTACGGTGGCGGCCAAACGCTTAGGCTTAGCAACTGTACGTTCAGCGGCAACACAGCCAATGACTACGGCGGGGCAGTCTGCAACCAGGCGGTGTGCAACCTGATCCTGACCAACTGCATTGCCTGGGGCAACATCGCCACTGAGGGTCCCCAGGTCGCAATCGCACTCGAATGGTGGGACGGAACCGTATCGATAAGTTATTCATGTGTACAGGGCGGTCAGTGGGATATTTACACCGGCGTAGGAGGTACGCTGAATTGGCTCACCGGCAATATTGACTCTGAGCCACGCTTTGCAGACGAGGGCAGCGGGGATTACCACCTCAAATCCACAGCGGGTAGATGGGATGCCAATACAAACGCATGGGTAACAGATGATGTCACCAGTCCGTGCATTGACGCGGGCAATCCCAGTTGTCCTTTGGGTGACGAACCGAACGACTCAAGCAACATTCGCATTAATATGGGAGCTTATGGTGGTACGGCCGAAGCGAGTAAAAGTCCTGCGAACTGGGCTTCGTTAGCCGATTTGACCAATGACCATAAAGTGAATTTTAATGATTTGGCAGCTTTCGCTGCCTATTGGCTGGATGGCGGCTACTGCATTCCCGGCGATCTTGACCGCAATGAGGTAGTCAATTTGCTTGATCTTAACCTTTTCGCTAATGAATGGCTTTGGGAGCAATAGCATATTAGTATGAAAATAAATATCAAAATCTGGCTGGTGATGTTGGCGTTTCTGATCGGGGTGGCAAGTCCAGGGCTTGTATATGTAGAAGATTGGAAAAATCAAGTGGTTTTTCCTGATGATCCGTATTGTGCGCAGCCGGTTTCCGCCAGCGATTCGGGGTGGGTGAAGTTGAGAAGGAAACGCTGAAAGAATTGGCTCTGTTTTTCTCTTACTTTCGGGGCAAAGTGTAGTATAATCGGATTGCCTTTGGCCGGTTTGCCAGGGGCCGGAGTTTGGGTGGGATTGCAGATTGTGAAGAGTCGGGGGGGCTATTTTATTGGCCAGCCGTCGTGGGCGGCGATTATTTCGTTAAAGCTTTTTCGAGGTTTCTTAAACTTTCAACGCCTTATCAAAAAGATGGAGCGTACGTAAAGTATCATCAACGAAATAGGTTTTTCCATCTTTAATTTCGTCTCTTATCTGTTTCATCAATTCTGGGAAATACCAGAGCTTTATGTTTAGTTTTTTTGCCTTTTTCCTGGCGTCTTCCGTAGCTGACCAGGTAACGATTATTTTTTCATAATTCCCTTTTTCAAAACCATATCGTTTCAAGGTCTTCTTTACACCGGGAGCAGAAAATTTTCTCTGGGCAAAATAGCCAATAGTTCTCCGTTGGCCAGCTACCTTTACTCTTTGCTTTAGCAATTCCAAGCTGTATGGTTTTGCAGTCAGTTTACTATAAGCACCTGAAACTGATACAGTACTTTCAATGTGATACCTGCCACCACCAACTGGGTCAATTGCCAAAAGGTCAATCTCATATTGGCCCGGGCATTTAATGTTAGCAATCGTTGCCCAGCCCTTCACGTATCTAACATAAGCCTCAACGATTTTTTCAGTTGTCTCCACTTTTACAGTCCCGTTTTTAAGATAATAAGGTCTATTATTTTGTTGGTCAGCCGCCGTGGGCGTTGATGTTATAGTCAAACGTTTCGATAAGTTCTGTAACTCTGGGCGGCGCGTTAGCCATTTTGTTCTTTCCCCATAGCCATTGTTATAGCCAGATTTAGGACAATAGTACCATCAAGAGTGGGAAAAGGCAATAAGAATTTGCAGGAAGGCAAATTCGTCGCTCGTCGCTTGTGAATAGTGAATGGTGAGAAGTGAGAAGGGAGAAGTGAGAAGGGGAATACCCCGCCCACAGGTGGCGTGGCTAACCATTTTTGAAGTTCAAAACTGCAAAGTCCTTATGATATTTTTTTGCAGCGGTATCATAAGCTTTTGCGGCGGAGGTTCTGTCCCTGAAGTAGCCGAGGTGTATTCTTTTTCTGTTGCAGACAATAGCGGCCCGCCATAAGCGTTTTTCCTTAGCGAACCAGACTCCTTTATATCCAGAACGGGGATTGCGCTTCTTCGCGTTCCATGCGTTCTGAGCGACGGTGGCCAGGCGAAGGTTTGCTTTTCTATTGTCGAGGCCGTCGCCGTTTATGTGGTCAATTACGTATCCTTCGGGGACGTTGATGAGACAGCGGTGCATGAGAATGCGTGAGTATTTTCCGTTTGGCAGGCGTATTGAGCGTTCTGCATAAAGGACGTTTTTTCCTTTCGTTTTGCAGATGCGCCATTTGTGTTTGCTGAGGCGCGGGTAGTCGTCTGGGTCGACGATGGCGTATTGGCCCTGGGTGAGTGGTATGCGGCGAAAGGGATAGCCGTAGCGGAGGCGGCGATATAAAAGGACCAGCCGTATTAGTGGGCCGTCAAGCCAATCTGGAATGTTGATGCGATACTGCAAAAACCTGCCCAGGAATTGGTTAACTGGTTAATTGGTTAATTCGTTAATTGGTTAAATCTGCCTTCGGCGGACTCACTACTCACCCCTCACCACACTGCGCCTCCACTATTGGACGAACTTGCGCATTTGCGCCGAAAATATAACCCGTCTCCCGTCGCTCGTCGCTCGTAACTCGTTTATATAGAAGGAGTAAAAATTTTTTGAAAAATTTGGGTTTTTGCTCGGCGCTACCCGCACATTTGAGCGCGCAAAGATGGGGGAATTGGGGGGAAGAGCTTGCGTAAAACGCATTGGCATCCTATGATAAGCGTATGGTTAAGACGAAAAAGATAAAAGTTAAGACAAAGGGCAATTGCGATATAGTCGATATTACCGAGCAGGTCAGGGAGTTTGCGGCCCAGTCGGAAATCAGCGAAGGTACTGTTACGCTTTTTAACGTAGGCTCGACGGCGGGGATTACGACGACGGAATATGAGCCGGGGCTGGTCAAGTACGATATAGCGGCGGCGTTTGAGAGAATCGCACCATGCAATGCCCGGTACGAGCACGAAGAGACGTGGCACGATGATAACGGTCATTCTCATGTGCGGGCGGCGGTTTTGGGGCCTTCCCTGAGCGTGCCTGTGGTTGATAAGCAGCTTACTTTGGGGACCTGGCAGCAGATTATATTGGTGGATTTTGATACCAGAGCGAGAACAAGGACGGTTATATGCCAGATAATCGGGGAATAACCGCCGATTAAATCTTCCGGAAAAGTGTTGACTAAATGGCGGCTGTGAGATAGAATTTAGAATGATGAACGGCAGGAGCGCAGACCTGTGGACCCAACGGTTCAAACCTGGAGTTGACGAGAGCGGCCCGAAGCCGTATTGGGGCTCGCGGTTCTGTGAGTAAGAGAACTTTTTGGAGAGCGCGGCATGAGAACTTACCAGCACAAAAAGGCTTTTGCACTGAGCAAACTGTTTGCTGTTTTGTTTTCCGTTGGGTTTTTTATTGGGGGATGTGGTGAGCCGAGGCCGCCCGAGCACAGACCTGCGGCAGAGCTGGGCATTACAATAGGGTCGCTGGTTGAAGTGTTCTCACCCGACGTGGTTGCGGTGGAAGGATACGGGCTTGTGGGGGGATTGGAAGGGACGGGTTCGGGGGAATGTCCGCCAGCGATTAGAGCATACCTTAGGCGGTACATTCGGCAGCAGCTGCCGGAGCACAAGGTGGACCCCGACAGATTTATCAACAGCCGTAATACTGCGGTTGTTCTGCTGCGCGGGATAATGCCGGTAGCAGTTTCGAAGAAGCAATACTTCGATGTGAGGGTAGTTGCTCATCCAGACACACGAACGACTTCTCTAAAAGGCGGTCGGCTGTATCAGGCCGAACTTAAGAGCGCGCGGACGCTGGATATGACTACGAAAGCACTCGCTACGGTGAAAGGGCCGGTCTTTATAGATACAATGAACTCGGCGACGTCGGAGAACAAAGCTGGGTATATCTTAGGCGGCGGGATAGTCCTTGATGAATACAAGGTAATAGCGGACCTGCTTCGGCCTGATTTTAGAACTGCGGCTTTTATTCGTGACAAATTGAACGAGCGTTTTGGGGACGGTACGGCCAAGGCACTGTCAGAGAGCCGGATTGAATTGAGAGTGCCGGCTAATTATAGAGAGCAAAAAGAAAGGTTCATTTCGGTAGTCAGAGCAATGTACCTTTCTGATGCGCCGGAGATTAATACGAAGAGAATAGAGGGATTCGTCGGCAGACTCGGTGGTTCGGGCGATAAAGAGCAAAGCGAAATTGCTCTTGAGGCGATAGGTAATAAGTGTCTGACGAGACTTGCTGTTTTGATGGAGGCGCCTAATGAGGAGGTTCGACTGCGGGCGGGGAGGTGTATGCTTAATCTGGGCAGTGACGGGGGATTGGGGGCGCTTCGGAGAATAGCGATGGATGGGGCATCGCCTTATCGAACCGAGGCGTTAGAGGCGATTACGTTGGCGGCGAGCCGGAATGACGCTGCCGGCATTTCACGAAGGGTGCTGCGGGACCCGGATTTTGATATAAGGCTGGCCGCGTACGAAAGCCTGAGAAAGTTAGACGATATCAGTGTGATGCGAACCGTGGTCGCAGGGGATTTTTATTTAGAGCAAATCACACAAACCAGATACAAGGCGGTCTATGTTTCCCGTAGTGGTCAGCCTCGAATAGTGTTATTCGGTGCGCCGATACGCTGTGGCGAGGACATTTTTGTGGAATCAGCAGATGGCAACGTAACACTGAACGCGCGGCCAGGTGCAAAATATGTGACAGTGATTCGCAAGATGGCGCAGCGGCCTGATATTCCGCCGATACAGTTTAAGAGCTCTTTCGAGCTTAGTGACATAATTCAAACTTTGTGTGAGACGGCGATTGTGAAGGAGGGTTTTGCTGTACGGCCCGGATTGAATGTTTCATACGCGGATGCGATATACATTTTGAAGCAGATGTGCGAGAAGGGTATGGTGGACGCAGAGTTTCGAGCCGGGCCGTTACCAAAAATCGACTAATTATCAAGTGAAGACAAACCGGCGGTCGATAATAATAGTGCATATTGGCTAAAAAAGGCTGCGCGCAATGAGTTATAGGACATTGACAATGAGCGGAACAAAGGCTCACCGTTGTCAGCAAGGCAGCCCAAGAGACAACAGAAAAATGCCGGCTGTTGTAGAGGTCTGGTAGTGACAGCGCGATAAGTACAGAGGTAAGAAATGAGACTTGAAAAAATTGTTCTTAACGGATTCAAGAGTTTCGCAGACAAAACAGAGCTTAGGTTCGATTCGTCATTAACGGCCATTGTGGGGCCCAACGGCTGCGGCAAGAGCAATGTTGTCGACGCAGTGAAGTGGGTACTTGGCGAACAAAGCGTCAAGAGCCTGCGAAGCGGGCAAATGGCCGACGTAATATTCGGCGGCAGCAGCAGCAGGAGGCGACTCGGTGCGGCTGAGGTGACTTTGCTTATTTCCAATCCGAATGGGACCGGATTAAGGCAGCTTCCGATTGATGTGGACGAGGTGCAGATATCACGAAAGATATATAAGAGCGGTGAGAGTGAATACCGGATAAACAGTAAAATCTGCCGGTTGAAGGACATTCGCGAATTGTTTATGGATACGGGCATTGGCGCCAGAGCGTACTCGATTATTGAGCAGGGCCAGATTGAACAACTGTTAAACGCGTCGAAAACAGAGAGGAGGGTCGTATTCGAAGAAGCGGCGGGGATAAGCAAATATAAAGCGCATAAGAAAGAGGCGCTTCGCAAACTGGAATACACGGAACAAAACCTACTGCGGCTCGCGGATATTTTGGGTGAAGTGGCAAGGTCGCTGCGAAGCGTTAAACTTCAGGCGGGCAAGGCGAGAAACTACCTTCAGTACAGCCAAAGACTGAAAGAGCTGCAAGTTAATTACTTCCTGGCTGAGTACGCAAAGAACCAGATGAAAAACGCTGAGAAAAAGGCAGCCCTTGAGCGGATTGAAGAACGGTTTGCAAGTATTGCGGCGGAAGCAGCCAAGAACGACGCTTTCCTGAGCGAATTGGGGCGGAGGATAATAGAAACAGAGAACAAGCTAAACCGTACAGATAACAGCCTTGTCACCATTCAGAGCAAAATCGACCAGAATTTGCAGCGAATTGAGTTTTTGCGAAGCCGAATTGCAGAACTTCGGCAAAGAAAGGAGTCGGCACAAAAGAGAGTTGAGAAGCTGGAGGAACAGAAAGGTCAGTTCACAGAAGATTCGAAGCAATGCAACAGCGAACAGGCAAATTGTGAGAGAAAGTATGAGGAGAAGGAACACGCGGCCGGCCAGCTGGAAGAGGCCATCCAGAAAATAAACAGCGAGTGCGTCTCGCTCGAAGCGGATTTGGAAGATGAGAAATCGGGGATAATCGATATAGTCAGAAGGACGGCCCAACTTCATAACGAAGTCCAGAGTATTTCAGTTTATCGCGACAATTTATCCAGCCAAAAAGACCGTCTTGCCGACCGGGCGACCACAGCTAAAGCAGAACTCGAAGAACTGCTAACCGACAAAGCACAACAGCAGGCCCGCCTGAGTGATATTGAAAAGGTGTTGGAGGAGTTACAGCAGAGTTTAGATGCCAAGCGCAAAGAGACAGAGGAAATCGACAGTCGAATCGCAGGTGACAATAAGCGCCTGGCCCATAGTAAAGAGGTCCGGAGCGCGCTGAGCAGCGAACTGGCGATATTAACGGATATGGAGAAAAATCGCGAGGGGCTTAAGACCGGTGTTAAGAGCATTTTGCAAAGCAAGTCAATCGAAGGCAAGTTCGATTACGTCGAAGGGATACTGGCGGATATTGTTTGGGCCGATATCGAATATGCAAATGTCGTTGAGGCCGCTCTTGAGGGCAGGACCGACGCGGTGGTATGCAATAACACAAGCAGGCTTCTGGCTGATAGAGAAGCAATAGAAGAACTCGAAGGGAGGGTGAATTTTATATGCCTGGATAAGATAGAGCCGTTTGTGGACAAGAAGGATTTGTCAAAGTTTCCGGGTGTGAAGGGAAGGCTTGTTGAATTCATAAAGTATGACAGCAGATACGCGCAGTTAGTCTGGAAACTGTTAGGCAAGACGATAGTTGTCGATTCTACCGATGCAGCAATTGAATTGGCTGCAAGCCTAGGAAAGGAGTACAAATTTGTCACCCTAAAAGGTGAATTCATAAGCGGGGTCGGCTCAATAAGACTGGGCCCGCTTGGAAAAACAACAGGTTTGATATCGCGAAAGAGTCGATTGAACCAGTTGCAGCAGACCATTGGAAAAATACAAGCAGAAATTGAAACGCTCGAAGAACAAATCGGCAAAAACAATCAGGCAAATGAACATCTGGTTAAACTGTGCAAGGAGCTGCGAACCGCTATCTATGAAGCGAATACGGAAAAGATGCAGGTGACTTCGAAGCTTACGATTTTAGAGCAAAACATAAAGCGACTAAGCCAAGAGCAGCCGCTGCTTGCAAGTGAGATTGACCTGCTGGAAGAACAGATTGCTCAGTCGGTCCGAAAGGAATACGATTCGAAACAGAAATTGCAGGAATTGGAGGCGGTAAACGCCGAGCGGACGGCACACATAAAGGAGCTTGAGGCGAGATACGCTGAAGGAAAAGCGCAGCAGCAGTCGGCGGGCGAAAAGCTAACGGATTTGCGGGTGGCCCTCGGTCAAATCGCCGAACACCGCAAGGCACTTAAACAAACGATTGAAAGTCTGAGAAGTCAGATGCAAGAAAAACGGTCGGCTGCCGAGACGGCACAAACGGAAATAGAAAGCTGCAGCGGACAATTAGCAAAGGCACAAAGCGATATTCTGACCTGCGAGGCAGCGGTCTCAGAGCTGTTTGTTGAAAAGGAAAAGAGTCAGCAAAATAGCGGGCTTCTGCATAAAGAAATAGAGGAGATGCTCGAAAAACAAAAACAAACAGAACAACTCGTCAGGCAAAAGAGAGCGGAGCAGAGTGAAATTGAACAGAAAATGAATGAGCTTAAGATTGAGCTGAGTCAATTGGAGGTAAAGAACCAGGACCTGGTTGAAAGGGTGCAGGAGGAACTGCAAATCGACTTAGTGGAGTCATACGAAAACTACGAGGAGAGCGATGTCGACTGGGAGAAGGTAAGGGAAGAAATAGCTGAGCTTCGCGGCAAAATCGAACGGCTGGGCAACGTGAATGTGGACGCAATAGCCGAGCAGGAAAATCTCGAAAAGCGACACAGCTTTTTAAGCAGCCAGGTCGAAGACCTTAATAAGAGCAAAGCACAACTTCAGCAATTGATAATCCGTCTTAACAAAAAGAGCAGAGAGAAATTCGGGCAGACCTTCGAAGAAATCAGGATTCATTTCCAGGAAGTTTTCCGCAAGCTGTTCGGCGGGGGCAAGGCTGACATAATGCTTGAAGATGCTGAAGACATTCTCGAAGCGGGGATAGAGATAATAGCGCGTCCGCCCGGCAAGGAGACGAGGAGCATTTCGCTGCTTAGCGGCGGTGAAAAGGCGCTGACCGCAATTGCACTACTGTTTGCAATTTTCAAGTCAAAGCCGTCACCATTCTGCTTCCTCGATGAAATTGACGCGGCACTGGATGAGGCGAACAATGAGCGTTTCAATCTGCTGCTTGGGGAATTTCTGAAGGATTCGCAGTTTATAATAATCACCCACTCCAAGCGCACGATGAGTATTGCGGATGTGCTGTTCGGGATAACAATGCAGACGCAGGGGGTAAGCAAGAAGATAAGCGTCAGATTTGATGAATGCGATACCGTTGAAGAGGAGACGGCAGCGGTAGCGTAATTCGTATTGCGTTCCGCCTTGCCGGATCTTCGACGTGCGTATCCGCCTTCGGCGGACAAGTGTCGTATTGCGTTGGGAATTGACGTATAGTGCTATGAAGAAGTGCCCTTTTTGTGCAGAGGAAGTTCAGGACGAGGCGATAAAGTGCCGTTTTTGCGGCGAGTTTCTCAACAAACCAAGCGGCCCAAAGACAAAATGGTATTTTTCCACGTCTGCCGTAGTAATCGCTTTCCTACTTGTAGGCCCGTTTGCCCTACCACTTGTATGGTATCACCCACATTACAAAAAAAATACCAAAATCATAATTACGACCATCGTTAGTATCATTACAGCTTTGTTCATTTATCTCTTAATAAAGCTACTGCCAAACATATTTCAATATTACTCTCAATTAAATGATGTGATGAGGCAACTAAAGCATATAGGGCATTAACAGAGATATTTTGTACTTGTGCTGCACAAAAACATAATTGACCAAAAGAGCATAATTGGTGGCTCGTAATGTGCGTTACACCAAGTATTAGCGAATAAAACATAGAACTATGTAGATACCCACGGGCAAGCCCGTGGCACTTGAAAAATCAAAATTCAAACTTCGTTTGACCTGAATCCTGGCGACCTTGCCATTCCACGTATTTCAGTATCTTTTCCTCGTTAATGCCTACCGTCGATACAAAATAACCTGGTGACCACACTACATTCTCTTTCCAGTAAACCTTCTTGAGCCAGCCAAACTTTTTCCTTAATCTACTCGCCGTTTGACCCTTCAACCGCCCCACCACTTCGCTTACCGAATACTTCGGTGGAATTATCATTAGCATGTGAATATGGTCAACTTGCATATTGTAGCTGACGATTTCGCATCCAGGCATGCTCCTGACAACTTTCGGAAAAAGTTTGGCTAAATATCCCCTCACGCCAGGATTCAGGATACGGCGGCGATATTTCGGTATCCACACAATATGGTACTCCGTACGATAGGCACCGTGTCCTGATAATCGAATCTCCATTCAAACAGTATACCATATCGCCGCCTACTCATTCACCCACGGGCAAGCCCGCGGAACTCTGCCCTTCGGGTTAATAGAAATGCTGGGCACTTAATGACTTCATATTGAGTCGGACGCATTGCATATCCTGAATCAAGGCCGAATACAAGTGTCATTCCTGTGGGAAAACTGGACTCATTCCAATCACAAGAATAAGCTCAATAAAATTGGGCTATGCAAGAAAATGAGAAAATGTTAATATGTCCCAAAGAATTGATTATTGATGAATGATTATTGATTATTTTGGTATGAACATAGGTTCCTGCCCCTGCTTTTGCAGAGGTGACAGCCTTGCGCAGAAATGACACAACGGAAAGGTTTAGATGGCGGAAAAGCTGGATAAACATATCTTAAAGAACGGGCTGGTTTTGCTTGGCGAGCGGATGGAGGCGGTTGGTTCGGCGGCGTTCGGGTTTATGCTTCCGGCGGGTGCGGGGCAGCTGCCTGAGGGCTGCTGCGGTGCGGCAAATGTTATAACCGACTGGATTTTCAGAGGTGCAGGCGATAAAGACAGCAGACAGCTCAGTGATGCACTCGATGGTCTGGGTCTGCACCGCGCCAGCTCTGTCGGCAGCAGTCATATAGGCATAGGCGCTGCGCTGGAAGCCAGCAACCTGGCTGAAGCAATAAATTTGCACGCTGACATTATTCTTAGGCCGAGCCTGAAGGAAGACCAGTTCGAATTGGCAAGGCAATTAGCAATCGATGACGTTTTGGGTTTGGACGATGACCCGCGACAAAAGGTAATGCTTAAGCTGCGAGAACAATTCTATCCCAGTCCCATGGGGCGCAATACGGCGGGAAATCTGGACGAATTGAAGTCTCTGACGGCGGGGAAAACGGAAGAAATCGTTAAGAACAACTTCAATCTGTCGCAAACGATTTTCGCGGTGGCGGGCAAATATGATTTCGATGCAGTTGTTGCACAGATGGAGAGTCTGTTTTCCCGCACCAAAACTGCACTTCGCTGCGCTCCGTTTTTGGTGCGGGACAAGGCAGGTAAGTATACGCACATAAACAACGAAGGTGCGCAGGTACATATTGGGTTTATGACGAAGACGGTCAAGCCAACCGATGAGGACTACTACAATGCGAGGATTGCTGTATCGGTTCTTTCAGGCGGGATGAGCGCGAGGCTGTTTACAGAAGTGCGTGAAAAGCGGGGGCTGTGCTACTCGGTCGGAGCCCGGTACCACAATCTGAAAGAGGCGGCCGGCATAATGTGCTATGCAGGCACGACGCCGGACAAGGCCCAAGAAACATTGGATGTGATTGTACAGGAGTTTAACCGGCTAAGTGAGGGAATCAGCGAAGAAGAAATCAAGCGGGCCAAAGTGGGGTTAAAAAGCGCACTGATTCTGCAAAGTGAATCTTCCAGCAGCCGAGCCGGCGCTATCGGAAGTGATTACTACATACTTGGCAGAGTCAGAAGCCTGGATGAAATAAAGAACAAGATAGAGCAGACCAGCGTTGATTCGGTTTTAGAGTTTTTGCGAAATAATAAATTTGAAGATTTTACGGTGGTGACAATAGGACCAAAGCAAGTAAAAGTATAAGTGCACAAAAGCACAAAGGAAATTCGAAATCCGAAGCACGAAATACGAAACAAATTCGAATGTTCAAAATAAAAAATTCAAAACGAGTCCTTCACTACGCTCAGGATACCACTGAACAAATATAAGTTAAGAGCAATGTATGGAATTTAAGAAGAAGATACTGGGAAATGGTTTAGCTATCGTTGGCGAGGTCAACAAATCAGCCAAGTCAGCGGCAGTGGGGTTTTTTGTCAAAACAGGTTCGAGAGACGAGAGCAAAGAAATAAACGGCGTCTCACATTTCCTGGAACATATGCTGTTCAAGGGCACCGAGAAGCTAAGCGCGTTTGAAGTCAGTGAAGCATTCGACCGAACAGGGGCCCAATACAACGCTTTTACAAGTGAGGAAAACACGGTTTATTATGGTGCCATGCTGCCGGAATATCTGGCTAAGGTGACAGAACTGTGGATAGAGTTGATGAGACCTGCTTTGAGAGATGATGATTTCAACATTGAAAAGAATGTAATTAAAGAAGAGATTGCGATGTACAAGGACCTGCCGAGCTATGACGTTATGGAGAGGTGCAGAAGCCTGCACTTCGAGTCGCATCCCTGCGGCAACAGCGTTCTGGGCAGTGAGGAGAGCATAGATGGTCTTGCGGCTGAACAGATGAATAATTATTTTACGCGGCGCTATGCGCCAAATAATATTGTCCTGGCGGTTGTTGGCAATCTTGATTGGGAGCAAATCTGTTCAATTGCCCAAGACTCCTGTAGTGAGTGGCAGAAGCAGGGTGCTGGAAGAGAGCTGGCGCACTACGTGGGCAGTAAAAAGAAGAAACGCATTGAAAAATCGAATCTTGCCCGGGAGCACATATGCCTGATGAGTCCAAGTGTGTCGGCCCAGGACCCGAGGAGATTTGCAGCGTCGCTTCTTGCGATTATCGTCGGGGACAATGTGGGCTCGCGGTTCTACTGGGAGCTGGTTGACAAGGCATTGGCAGAGGCAGCAACAATGCAGTTCGGGGCCATGGACGGTACGGGGGCATTTCACAGCTATATCAGATGCAGCAGGGAGGAGGAGCCAAAGGTCCTTGAGATAGTAAGGGATATCTTCAGCAGTCTGCCCCAAAGCGGCATAAGCGACGACGAATTGAGAAAGGCCAAGAATAAGGTTCTTAGCGCTTTGGTGATAAAGAATGAGGTGCCGATGGGCCGGCTGATAGACCTCGGCTTTAACTGGGTATATTTGAAGGAGTATCGCACCATAGAAGATGACATCAATGCAATTAAAGCTGTGACGGTCGGCGATGTAAACTCGCTAATAGGGCAGTTCAACCCAAACGATTTCACACAGTTTTCCATAGGTCCTGCTTGAGTAATCTGTCGGACAAACAAGATTCCTATTCTTCGGGAAGAGAGAAACGAAAATGGGTAAGAAAACAATTTTGGCGCTAATATTAGTCATTGGCCTGGCGACTGCACCACTTATGGGGACGCCGGGGAAACCTATCAAAAAGCTGCCATATACTAAAGCGGAGCTATTAGACAAGAAAGTGCGATGCAGCTACGAGGGCGATTATCTTAACCGTGTAGGGTTTCTGATGGGAGGTATCGGCAGCGGCTGCGTCAGTCTGTCCGGGACGGGTAAACTTATTGACTGGGAGATTTTCAACAAGGCGAACAAAGGCTATCAGCCACGGTTTACGTTTCTTTCGGTCTGGGCAAAGGCTGAGGGGAAAGAACCGGTCTTTAAGGTGTTAGAGGGACAGTGGCGGGGCCGTCTTGATGACCCGATAGGGCCTGAACAGACAGAGGCGCCGGGCCTGCCCCGGATGAGAGAATGTCGCTTTGAAGGTAAGTTTCCTTTTTCCAAGGTTTATCTTTCTGACGCAACTATGCCAATAAAAGCGGTCATCGAAGGCTGGAGTCCGTTTATCCCCGGCAACTCGCGCGAATCGTCACTGCCCGTTGCGACCCTCAATGTAACGCTGAGTAATCACACAAGAAAGACGGTGGAGGTTTCGCTTGGATTTAATGTTCAGAACCGGGCGGGAAAGTACAATCAGGTGATTCGGGAGCCGGGATTTTGTGCTTTGTATATGCACGATGGGTTCGAAGACGGCAAGTCTATGGTTCTGGCGACGCCGGCGGCGGTGACAACGTGGCAGCCAAATTGGCGCGGCAGTGGTAGCTGGAAGAACAATTTTATGTGTCTGCAGCACTTTGTGGACACTTTTGCACTGAACGGGCGATTCGACAGCACTGGGAAAGCTGTCACTGAAAAAGCAGACTCGGGGCAGGCAAGCGAAGTTAAAGCTGTGGGTGATGAAAACTCAAAGGTCGGTTCGCTGGGTGTTCAACTGATACTCAGGCCCGGCGAAAAACGCACGGTCCCGTTTGTAATAGGATGGTATTTCCCGACAATAGGCGTGCCCCGTGCGTGGGGGGGACCTGATGAGGTTTTCTGGCGGAATTATTATGCGACGCAGTGGAGCAGCGGGCTGGATGTGGCCCGCTACACGATTGCAAATCTTGAGCGGCTGGAAAGAGATACGCGGCTTTTCCAGGAGACGTTCTTTTCGAGCACGCTGCCGGGGGTTGTGCTGGAAGCCATCTCCAGCCAGCTTTGTATTCTCCGTTCAACAACGGTGGCGCGTTATCCGGACGGCACACTTTATGGGTGGGAAGGCTGTCACTTTAAGAAGAGACAGGGATTCGGCACGTGCAATCATGTGTGGAATTATCAGCAGGCGATTCCGTACCTATTCGGTGACCTTCAGCGTTCGATGTTAGAGAATTTTATGTTCAACGGTCTGCGTGAGTCGGATGGTGGGGTGATTTATCGTATGCCGGTCGGGCCCGGCGCCAAGGTAAATCAGCAGGGAGGGTTTACATCCGCGGCGGACGGACAACTCGGCCAGGTATGCCAGGTTTATCGTGACTGGCAGATTTGCGGTGATGATGCGTGGCTGAGAGCGATTTGGCCCAAGACTAAGAAGGCACTGGAATATGCGTGGGTGGCGTGGGACAAGGACCGCGATGGGCTGCTTGAGGGACGGCATCATAATACCCTGGACCTGGATTTCAGGACTCCGGAGACGATGTGCGGCAGCCTGTACCAGGCGGCACTGCTTGCCGGGGAGCGGATGGCGCTGTATATGGGGGATGCGGAGGCGGCGAAGGAATACCGGCGAGTATTCGAGTCAGGAAAGAAACTCTCGGATGAGAAACTCTTTAACGGGGAGTATTACCACCAGATGCTGCCGGCACCTGGCGGCTATCAACTCGGGGCGGGCAGTATCTCCGAGCAGATACACGGTCAGTTATATGCGCGAATGTTAGGGCTGGAGGATATCTACAGCAGGGACAATATTCGCAAGGCGGCCGCGTCACTATTCAAATACAACTATGTCACCGATAGTTATGACCGAATCAATACGAACCGAGTTTATTCGCTCAGCGGCGAAGGCGGGCTGCTGATAGCGTGCTGGCCCAAGGGAGGCAAACCAAAGAAGCCTCTGTTGTACTGTGACGAAACGCAGATAGGGTATGAATATCAGGCGGCTGGTAATATGCTGTACGAAGGGTATATTCTCGAAGGTCTTACGGTAATCAAATCTATTCGCGACCGATTCGACGGGAAAAAACGCAACCCATTCTGTGAAATTGAATGGGGCAACCATTATGCCAGGTCTATGGCAAACTACAACGCTCTGCTTGCTCTGTCGGGCTTCCGTTATTGGGGCGTTGAGAAGATTATGCGGCTGGCACCTAAGGTATATGAAAAAGATTTTCGCGTATTCTTCAGCGTGGATTCCGGCTGGGGTATAGTGTCTCAGAAAAAAGGTAAGAAAAAACAAACTGTGAAAATTGAGGTCAGGAAGGGCAAGCTTGCCGTTGAAAAGCTTAATCTGATGGTGAATAAGCGTGTGAAAAAGCTTGCCGTTCGGATGGGCAGCAGCGATATTGCCGGCAAGATTAAGAAAGCGGATAATGAATTTTGGGACGCAGATAAAATGGTAACGGTGCAGTTGGATAATAGTGTTAATGTTGTGTCCGGTCAGCCGTTGGTTGTGGAGATGAGATTTTAGAAACAAGATTATTGTCTAATGTCGCCGAGGGAGTTTAGATTATGTGCGAAGCAATTTCGAAAATGATAAAGGCGGGCAGCCTTGCGGCTGCGCTTGTGTTGGTCACATTCGTTACGGGCTGCATCTCGAGCGAGGACAGCGGCTGGCAGAAGAAACTTGCGAGGGAATTACCTGTTTTAGGGCATCGGAACTGGATTGTGATTGCTGACTCGGCTTATCCTGCCCAAAGCCGAGCAGGGATTGAGACTATCGCAACGGGGCAAGACCAAATCGAGGTAGTTAAGGCCGTACTAAAAGCAGTCGATAAGGCTGAGCACGTTCGCGCCAACGTGTATCTCGATGCGGAGATGGAATACGTTTCGGAAAAGGATGCGCCGGGGATAAATGCTTATCGCAAAGAGTTGGCCGGCCTACTGGAGAAACGCGCAGTTAAACGGGTGCCGCACGAAGAGCTGATAGCCAAACTCGACGAGGCGGCGAGAACGTTTCGTGTGCTGATTTTCAAAACCACTCTCACAGCGCCATACACATCAGTTTTCCTTGAGCTGGATTGCGGATACTGGGGTCCAGGTCCGGAGCAGAAGCTGCGGCAATCAATCCAACGGTCAAAGTAGTTTATTGCTTCGCAGAGACACCGTGATTTAATTCGAGCGATAGTACTCGGCAAGTACCCAATTTATTGTTGATTTGCACCGGCGATTCCGTTAGACTAAAGGAGAATTACTATCAGGAGGTTATGGTGGCAAGTAAGCCCGAAAACAATGAACAAATTGATGCCGATATTCTGCAGTGCAAGAAGGATGTTCTTCGTGCGCGCGACATAATGCCGCCATATAAGAAAAAAGCCGAAGAGGACAAATCACAAAGGACAGGCGAAAACACAGCTCGCCCACCCGACGCATTAGAAACGACTACGGACAAAGAAAAAATCGAGCACATAGGGCCAGCCGGAGAGAAACCAGTAAGGGCTGCGGAAGCGGAACAGCAAAGAAGCGAAATACCGAGATTTGACCTCGCTGAAGAGATAATGGCGGAGCAGCGGAAGGTCAGCGCAACAAGAAGAAAGGCGCCCGGCAAGACATTTGAAGCTCAAAAGGCAGAGTTGGAGGTTGAGTCAGCCCCGCCCGTCAGGGACGGGCGCGGGCCAGCCGGCTATGCTACGTGGTGGTCAACACCGGCACAGGCACATCAACAGCAAATAATCGCTGAGATTGTAGCAAGGGACATCGAAAGGATGTGTCGCGGCGATTACTTAGGCGTTTGAAGGCAATGATTTAAGGCTGGGCCTACGAAGCCGTAAAGGAATAAAAAGCACGAGCGACAGAGATTCAGGAAGCGTTACTAAATTGCATAAGAACTTGTATGGTCTTTTCTATACCCCTACCATAGGCAAAAAACAAACTTTCCATTGCTTGTTTCCGTGGATGTTTTCCTTATAATGCCAATACCTGCGCTGCAACAAGGCATTGGTAAGAGGAAGGTGTAGTTAGTCCAGCGACTACGGCAGCTTATTGGTATGAGCACTGGTTTTAAGTCGCGCTCACATTGATTTAGAAAAAGGAACTAAGAACTATGGGATTACACGCGGCGGATATTTGTGTTTTGGCGTTTTATTTGGTTGTGATGGTTGCCATCGGTATTTGGTCGGCGCGAAAGATAAAGAGCAGCGCCGATTTCTTTTTGCCGCGTAGGTTCGGCAAAGCGATGATGATAATGTTCTCGTTCGGGACGGGGACGCATTCGGACCAGGCGGTGAGCGTGGCGTCGAAGAGCTTTACGAACGGGCTGTCGGGCATCTGGTATCAGTGGCTGTGGCTTCCGGTGACGCCGTTCTACTGGCTGATTGCGCCGGTTTTCCGGCGGTTTCGAGCTATAACGACTTCCGACGTGTTCGAGGCGCGGTACAACCCGAGTGTGGGGATGCTGTATGCGGCAGTAGGAGTGCTGAACCTGGCGGTCAACATCGGCGTTATGCTGAAAGGCTCAAGTGCGGTTATCTCGGCCAGTACCGGCGGGCTGGTAAGCGCGAATCTGGCCATTATCATAATGACTGTGATATTCGTTGCGTACGGGGTGGCGGGCGGACTTGGCGCGGCGATATTGACGGACTTTATCCAGGGGGTCCTAACTATTATTTTTTCTTTCCTGCTGCTGCCTTTGATACTGAATGCGGTCGGCGGAATGGCGGGGCTGAGAGAGGCAATTAAGGACCCGCAGATGTTTTCGCTGGTGGCACCTGCTGAAATCGGGTTTTTCTACATTGCCGTGATTGCGTTCAACGGCCTGGTGGGTATTGTGACCCAGCCGCACACTATGGCCAACTGTGCGGCGGGCAAGACGGAGATGGAGGGACGGATAGGTTTTATGGGGGGAACGCTGATTAAGCGTTTGTGCACTGTGCCGTGGGCTTTGACGGGTCTGGCGGCGGTGGTGTACTTTGCGGGCAAAACGATGGAGCCGGACAAGGTTTTCGGGGCGGTTGCAGGTGATTTTCTGCCGGATATTATGCCCGGCGTGCTGGGGGTATTTATAGCGGCCATACTGGCATCGGTGATGAGCTCCTGCGATGCATTCATGATATCTTCGTCGGCACTCTTTACGGAGAATGTATACAAACGTCTTGTTCGCGACAGAGAGAACCGGCATTACATTACGGTCGGTCGAATCACCGCGGTTGTAATTGTGGCGGGCGGTGTAGGTTTTGCTTTCTGGCTGCCGGGCGTAGTGAAGGGCCTTGAGATATTCTGGAAGATTTCTCCGATGATGGGGATAGCGTTCTGGCTGGGACTGTTCTGGCGGCGGACGACAGTGGCCGGCGCATGGGCAGGAACGCTTTCGGCTTTCGGGATATGGTGGCTCACGGGGCAGGACTTTTTCATCTCGTGGCTGGGCAGTGTACCGGGAGCTGAGTCGCTGCGGTTTGTATTTATCAAAGAGGGGACGCCTGAGGTTTACCTGCCGTGGCAGATGGTTTTCTACCTGACAGGGGGGACACTGGTCGGGATTATCATCAGTCTTTTTACAAAACCGGTGGCGAAGGAGAAGCTGGATAATTTCTATGCGTTGATTCGGACGCCGGTGAGGCCGGGCGAGAAGGTATCCGCTCCGTGTACCCTGCCAGAGGGCGCGGTTGTCCCTGAGAAGCGGAACATTTTCCCGAACACCAATTTCGAGATATCGATTCCTTCGCTTACCTCTGTTGTCGGGTTCTTAATCGGCTGGGGATGTGTCGCAGCAATCATCTGCTCAGTCTATCTGATAGCAAAGGTATAACAACTATGGAAGACCGTTTGTTTTCAAATAGCCCAGTGCTTGCCGCTGATATTGTTCTTGCGCCTGCGTGGTGGTTTCATAACGAAGGGATTACCTTTGATGAGGATTTCTTTTATCATCCGGCCAAGCGAGTAGAGACCGAACGGAAAATGGAAGAGGTCCTCTATGAGCGGTGGGGGAAATACGGGCTGGGGGAAGATAGGGACAAGGACCTGCCGGTTGTTGGTGCTGTTCACTTGGCGGCAGGGTATTTGCTTAGCGAAATGCTTGGGTGCAAGGTGGACTATAGAGAAGATGCGCCGCCGCAAGTAATTTGCAGGCAAGTGGAAGATTTGAGCATTTCGGCAGATGCAGCATTTGAAAGCAGCGCCTACAAGAAGTTTGAGCGACTGACCGAATCGCTCAAGACAAAATACGACTATCTGAAAGGTGACGTAAACTGGGGCGGCATTTTGAATATAGCGCTCGACCTTCGCGGAGAAGCTTTGTTTATGGATATGTTCGACAGGCCCGACGATGTTAAGGTTTTTCTTTCTGAGATTGCGAAAGTAATTGAAAGATTCACACAGGATTTGTACAAGGAGACCGGCTCTACTTCAATCAGCGTCAATAGAACTGTTCGTCACCTTGAGCCGGCGGTATTCTTACATAGTGAATGTTCACATACGATGATTTCGGCCGAGGATTACAAGAAATTCCTTTTTGCTTTTGACCAGCAATGGAGCGAGAAGTACAGACCTTTCGGCATTCATTTCTGCGGCAAAGACGCTCACCGATACGCTACGGTTTTTGCGGAACTTGGACATCTTGATTTTTTGGATGTTGGCTGGGGGGGTGACGTGGCGGAGCTGCGCAAGTATCTTCCCAATACTTTCTTGAATATTCGGTTAAGCCCGGTGGAAATCATAGAGCAGAGCGTCGGGGAGATAGCGAATACGATTCGCCGTCTTGTAGCGGATTCGGGTAATCCTCGACTGACAGGCGTCTGTTGTATTAATATGGACGAGAAGGTTTCGGATGAGAAAATTAGCGCAATCTTTGAGACAGTTGCTACACTCAGAAAAGAATGTTCAGATTGATGAATCTTTGGCGCGGGATTTTTTATGACATCTAAAGAACGTGTACTGACTGCATTAGAGCACAAGAATCCGGACCGGTGTCCGTGTAATTACATTAGCACGCCGGAAGTGGACGAAAAGCTAAAGAGCTACTTCCAAACAGACAGCGTAGAGGTCGTGTTCGAGAAACTTAAAGTGGACATAAGGGTGGTTGACGCGCCATACATCGGCCCAGAGCTACCCACGTGGGATGACGACAGATTTATGAACTATTGGGGCCAAATACGCAAGCCGGTCAGGAACGAGGCGGGGACTTATAACGAAGCGGTAGAGCTGCCGTACGCGGCGTTCAAATCCGTGGAGGACGTGGAGAAATTCCGCTGGCCGAAGGTTGAGTGGTTCGATTATTCGCGATTGGCCGATGACTGCCGAAAGTATTCAGATTACGCTATCGTTTTCGGCAGCCCGGGGAATATGGATTTAATCAACGGCACATCGTACGGCAGAGGCGTTGAGCAGGTCATATATGACATTGCGCTGGAGGACGCGGTGGGGCTGGCGTGTATGGAAAAGCGTTTTGAGTGCTGCTATGAGAGAAGCGAAAAAGCCCTGAAAGCCGCAAATGGGCAGATAGATGTTCTCTGGATTGGGGACGACTACGGGACGCAAAACGGGCTCTTAATGAGTCCGGAAAAATGGCGTAAGCTTTTCTTTGCAAAGCTCAAGAGGATGTGTGATTTGGGTCACAAATATGGGGCGAAGGTTATGCTGCATAGCTGCGGCTCAACCCGCCCACTCTGGGGGGGGCTGATTGAGGCTGGGGTTGATATATACGACACCGTTCAGCCGGAGGCAGCGCAAATGAATCCCGCTGAGCTGAAGGCCGAATTCGGCGACAGGATATGTTTTCACGGTACGATAAGTACACAAAGGACGCTGCCATTCGGGACCGCGGAGCAGGTTGCGGAAGAGGTTCGTTTGAGAATAAATACGGTAGGCAAAGATGGCGGCTTTATTGTGGCTCCCGCCCATAACATTCAGCCGGACACGCCCATCGAGAATATTCTCGCGCTCTATGAAGAAGTACAACGTGGTTAGCTATCTTCCTATTCTTATCCGGCAGCTTCGCTCGGTTAATTTGTATTTGAAATTTTTGGAGCGTTGCTATATATTGTGCCGGAAGCACACGATTGAACCGGAATTATCGGAAAATTTGTTAAGGAGAAGCTGTGATGGGTTCAAAACCGAACGCTATTGTAGCCCAGTCCGGCGGGCCGACGGCGGTAATTAATTCGAGCGCCTGCGGCGTGGTTCAGGAAGCAATGAAATCGGGTAAAATCGGGCAGGTGATAGGCGCGACCAACGGGATATTGGGCGTGCTGAAGGAAGAATTGTTCGATATCTCGGCTGAGAAGAGCGAAACTATTGAAGCTCTGAAGCAGACGCCGGCAGCGGCTATTGGCTCGTGCAGACATAAGCTGAAATCGCTTGAAGATTCCAAGGCGGATTTCGAAAGAATACTCGATGTCTTCAAGGCACATAACATCCGCTACTTTTTCTATGCCGGCGGTAACGATTCGATGGATACAGCCGACAAGGTCAACAAGCTGGCGGCGGATGCAGGCTATGAACTGGTTTGTATGGGCGTTCCGAAGACGGTCGATAACGACCTTGCATTTACGGACCACTGTCCGGGATATCCGAGTGTGGCGAAGTATGTCGCGACGTGCGCGATGGAGGCCGGGCGAGATACCGAAGCGCTCTACACAGCAGATACGTGCACAATTCTGGAGGTGATGGGCAGAAACGCCGGGTGGATAGCGGCAGCCACAGGGCTTGCCGCCAGATGTCCGGAAGACGCGCCGCACCTTGTATATATGCCGGAGGCAGCCTTCTCCTTCGATAAATTTGTAGGCGATGTCAAGGAAGTGCTCAAGGAATTGGGCAGAGTATTTATCGTCGCCGGCGAAGGTCTCAAAGACAAGGACGGCAATTACGTGACTGCCGATTCGGGGGCATTCAGCAAGGACAGCTTCGGTCACGTTCAGCTTGGCGGCGTGGCTGATATGCTCAAGGCCGTGGTTGAAAAGGATGTGGGAATTAAGGCGCGTTTCAATAAGTTAGGGACAAACCAACGAAGCGCGATGCACTTTGCGTCGCTGACCGACATTAACGAGGCGTATATGTGCGGGCAGATGGCGGTAAGATACGCGATGGAGGGTGTGAACGGCAAGATGGTGACACTGGTTCGGGAAAAAGGCAAGAAGTACAAGTGCACAACAGGCTTAGCTGAGTTGAGGGATGTGGCCAACGGCGAGAAGAAAGTGCCGCGCGAGTATATAAATGATAAGGGTAATCACATCACCGACGCGATGCGGGATTATGTGCGGCCGTTGGTCCAAGGTGAGGCCCCGATTACGGTTGATAAGGATGGGCTGCCGGTGTTTATGAGATTCGAACGGAAGCCGCTGGAAAAGAAGCTGCCAAAATATATGTAAACGGTCAGACAACCGGGAAAGGTGTAAAAGTATGATTTTAGATAAGTATTCGTTTGGAGTTGGGGACAGATTCGGTCATCAGGGGAAAGCCCAGTTGCAAGCTATAATCCGGGCGAAGGAACGGGGTGTTGACATTGTCCCCGTCTGGAACAAGTCGCATCGCGAACACACTATCATTGGAACCTCGCCCGGCGATGTTCGCGTCGAAGCCGACGAGGCGGTCAAGGCGCTGGGATGGAACGATTCATACTATGTGGACGCAGACCATATAGGTCTGAAGAATGTTGACCTGTTTATCAATTCGAGCGATTTCTTTACTCTGGACGTGGCCGACTTCATAGGTCGGGCAGCAGACAAAGGCGAGGTCGGCGTTTTCGTCAACAAGTACAAGAAGTACGTTGGTTCGCTAACTATTCCGGGAATTGGCGAAGCAGTTAAAATAGACGAAAAACAAATTGAGACAATCGGGCGCAAGTTTCTGCTGGCGGTCAAAGAAGCAGGCAAGATATATCGTCATATCAAGGCATCCAAGGGCAGTGACTCTTTTATTACTGAGGTTTCGATGGATGAGACCGACCAGCCGCAGACGCCGGTCGAAATGCTCTTTATTCTCGCTGCGATAGCCGACGAGGGTATTCCTGCGCAGACGATAGCACCGAAGTTCACCGGCCGTTTCAATAAGGGCGTTGATTATGTCGGTGATGTCGCGCAATTTGCAAAAGAGTTCGAAGAAGACCTGGCTGTTATCGCTTTTGCGGTCAAGGAATTCGGGCTGCCTGAGAACCTGAAACTGAGCGTGCACTCCGGCAGTGACAAGTTCTCGATTTATAAGTCAATGAACAATGCGATAAAAAATTTCGATGCCGGTTTACATATTAAGACGGCGGGGACAACGTGGCTGGAAGAGCTTATCGGTTTGGCTGTAGCCGGCGGGGAGGGCCTGGCAATAGCAAGAAAGGCTTACGCCAATGCGCTGTCGCGATTCGATGAACTCTGCGTGCCCTACGCTACAGTCATCGACATAGACAAGGGCAAGCTTCCACCGCCGGAGGTAGTCGATGGATGGAGCGGTGAAGAATATGCTAATGCGCTGCGTCATAATCAATCCTGCGATAAGTATGACCTGAATCTGCGTCAGTTGCTGCATGTGGCATATAAAATCGCTGCTGAGATGGGCGATGAGTTTCTGAACGCATTGGAGAAATATGAGGAAACAATCGCAGAGAACGTAACGGAAAATATTTACGAACGGCACATCAAACCTATCTTTGTGGATTAGAGGACAGAATGAGATGAAGGATTTATTTGATTTGAACGGCAAAGTGATTGTGATAACCGGTGGGGGCGGGATTCTATGTGGGGCAATGGCCAAGGCGCTGGCCGGTATGGGAGCAAAGGTGGCGGTCTGGGATTTGATTGAAGCTGCCGCAAAAAAGGTCGCCAAACAAATAAAGTCGGCCGGCGGGACCGCAATAGCCGTGAAGTGCAACGTTCTGGAAAAAGATACTCTGGAGACCGCCAGGCAAAAGACTGTAGCTGAGCTCGGGGACATCGACATATTGATAAACGGTGCCGGGGGCAATAAGAAAGAAGCGACTACTTCGGAAGCACTGCCCTTCTTTGACCTGCCGGCGGAGGCGGTTCGATTTGTGTTTGACTTGAATTTCATCGGAACGTTTCTTACCACGCAGGTCGTGGCCAAAGATATGGCCAAGCGCGGTAAAGGCCTGATATTGAATGTTTCGAGCATGGCGTCGCTGAGCCCGCTGACCAAGGTCATGGGCTATTCGGCGGCGAAGGCGGCTGTGAATAACTTCACGCAATGGTTAGCTGTGCATATGTGCCAGAATTATTCGAAAGACATCCGCGTCAACGCGATTGCACCGGGGTTTTTCCTGACCGAACAAAACCGGTTCCTGCTGACTGATGAAAAAACCGGCGAGCTGACCGCGCGCGGCAAGACAATTATCGACCATACGCCGATGGGGAAATTTGGTCAGCCGGAAGAGTTGATTGGAACGGTTATGTGGCTGCTCAGCGATGCGGCAAAGTTTGTAACGGGAATCGTCGTTCCCATTGACGGCGGCTTCTCAGCTTTCAGCGGAGTATGAAAAATTAGTTAGTGATTGTTGATTAGGGAAGGAAAAAATGGCAGAGGTTGACCCAGCAAAACCACTAAAAGAGTTTAAGCCGAAAAAGAAATTCTTCGTAGGCATCGATTCGGACGGCTGCGCGTTCGATACGATGGGGATAAAGCAGCGGGAGTGTTTCTGCCCCTGGATGATTGCATATTTTAGCCTGCAGCCTGTAGCGCAGGCGGCACGCGAATGCAAGGAATTCGCAGATTTGTTTTCCAGAACGCGCGGTGCAAACCGCCATAAGACAACTAAGCGCATCATTGCTGAACTGCTGCCCTCTCATCCGATGGTTAAAACCAGGAAGTTCAAAGTTCCGCAATATCCTCATTATTTTGCGTGGGTCGATGACCCCAACAGCCTGCTGAGCAATGACGGGCTCAAACAGGCCATTGCTAAAGCCAACAACACAGAGGTCAAGGCGGAATTGGAAAATGCACTGGCGTGGAGCGAACGGGTGAACGCGTCTATAAAAGATATTGTCAAGTGTATGCCGCCGTTTCCATTTGTGCGTGAGAGTCTGGAGAAAATCGGAACGGAAGCTGATGCTATCGTTGTCTCGGCTACGCCGTGTGAAGCGCTTGCGCGTGAGTGGGAAGAACACGACATCGCCAAATACGTAGGTGTTATAGCAGGCCAGGAAATGGGGAAAAAAGCCGAGCACTTAAGCTATGCCGCGAAAGGCAAGTATGAAAAGGACCACATCTTGATGATAGGCGATGCGCCAGGGGACATGAAGGCCGCCAAGGCAAACGACGCCCTGTTTTATCCGGTTAATCCTGGCGAAGAGACCGAATCGTGGAAGAGATTTCACGATGAGGCGTTTGACAAATTCATTGACGGACAATACGCGGGCAGCTACGAAGAGAAATTAATTGCAGGTTTCCTGGGACATCTGCCTGAAACGCCGCCGTGGGAGCAATAACAGAAGTGTTACTTTATAGCCGTGGCCATGAGAATGATAACCTGACCAGCCAGGATTTAAAGGAGGGGTTTTGTTCTGCGCTCGACAAGCTCGGCCCAAAGAAAAAGGTGCTGGTAGTCCCGCCTGACTTTACCCGGTGTCACTCCCGTGCAGGTGAGTTGACATCTATTGCCTGGGAGTATTTCGGCGACAGGTTGACAGATATTCTTCCCGCATTAGGCACTCATTCGGCTATGACAGAGGAGGAAATAAAACGGATGTATGGACAGACACCGCTGGGACTATTCAGAGAGCATAACTGGCGGACGGGACTGGTAACGCTCGGTGAAGTACCGGCTGAATTCATCCGTGAAGTTTCAGAAGGTCGTGTCGATTACAACTGGCCCGCTCAGGTAAATCGCCTTGTTGCGGAAGGTGGTTTCGACCTGATTCTATCCGTAGGCCAGGTTGTGCCGCACGAAGTAAGCGGGATGGCCAACTACAACAAGAACATTTTTGTTGGTACCGGCGGTGCCGACGGTATTAATAAGAGCCATTTCCTTGGGGCGGCCTACGGGATGGAACGGATAATGGGACGGGCTGACAATCCCGTAAGGCAAGTCCTGAATTATGCGTCCGAGCATTTCGCAAGAGACATGCCGATAGTCTACGTGCTAACGGTTGTAGGCCCGGCTGAAGACGGGGCCCTTAAAACGCGCGGCTTATTTATTGGGGACGATATCGAGTGCTTTAAGCTGGCAGCAGAACTATCCGTTAAAGTAAATCTCAAGCTGCTTGATGAACCGCTCAAGAAAGTAATTGTTTACCTTGACCCGGCCGAGTACAAGAGTATTTGGCTTGGAAACAAGAGTATCTATCGCACCCGTATGGCTATGGCTGATGGAGGTGAGCTGATTGTATTGGCGCCGGGAGTAGGCCAGTTCGGAGAAGACGCCGAAATCGACCGAATCATAAGGAAATATGGTTACGTAGGAACAGAGCAGATACTTGAGGCGGTCAACAAGTACGACGATATCAAAAACAATCTCAGTGCCGCTGCCCATTTGATACATGGCTCTTCCGAGGGTCGATTTAGTATCACCTATTGTCCAGGGAAACTGAGTAAGGAAGAAATCGAAGCAGTGAACTTCAAGTACGCGCCGCTGGCGGAGATGACAAAAAGATATGACCCGCAAAAACTTCAAGATGGATTTAATACTACGTCCACAGGCGAAAGAATCTATTTTATTTCTAATCCGGCGTTAGGATTATGGTCCTGGAAAGAAAGATTTGACAACTAAAGGAGTGATAAGAAATGGCAAAAGCAGATATCGGCCTGATAGGGCTGGCAGTTATGGGTGAAAATTTAATTCTCAATATGGAAAGCAAGGGTTTCACGGCGGGCTGCTTCAATCGTACGGTTTCGAAGGTGGATAATTTCATCAACGGCCGGGCCAAGGGTAAAAATATCATCGGTTGTCACTCGGTCGGGGAACTTTGCCAAAACCTTAAAAAACCGCGCAAGGTAATGCTGATGGTCAAGGCCGGCGCCGCCGTAGACTCTTTCATCGACCAGCTTCTGCCGCATCTCGAAGACGGTGACATCATTATCGATGGCGGTAATTCGCACTTTCCCGACACCATCCGGCGAACCGAGTATGTCGAGAACAAGGGCAAACTTTATATCGGTACGGGCGTATCCGGCGGCGAAGAAGGCGCGCTGAAAGGCCCTTCAATGATGCCGGGTGGGTCGCCGGCAGCGTGGGAACACGTCAAGCCCATTTTCCAGGCCATCTGTGCCAAGACGCCGGAGGGCGAGCCCTGCTGCGATTGGGTCGGTGAGAACGGCGCCGGACACTTCGTTAAGATGACGCACAACGGCATTGAGTACGGCGATATGCAGATGATTTGCGAGACGTACCAGATGATGAAGAGGGGCCTCGGGATGAGTAATCAAGAGATGCACGAGGTTTTTGCCGAATGGAACAAGGGCGAACTTGATTCATACCTTGTCGAGATAACGCGCGACATTCTTGGCTACAAGGACGAGGACGGCAGCGAGGTCATCGACCTTATCCTGGACACGGCCGGCCAGAAGGGGACAGGCAAATGGACAGGCATCGAGGCCCTGAACTTAGGCCAGCCCCTGACGCTTATCGGCGAGGCCGTTTTCGCACGGTGCCTGTCTGCACTCAAGGAAGAACGCGTCGCCGCCTCCAAGGTACTCAAGGGACCGAAGACAAAGTTCAGGGGCGACAAGGAAAAATTCATCAGCGATTTGCGAAAAGCGCTGTATGCATCGAAAATCGTCAGCTACGCCCAAGGGTATCAGTTGATGCGGGCAGCGGCAAAAGAACATAGTTGGAACCTTAATTACGGCGGGATTGCGCTGATGTGGCGAGGCGGCTGTATTATACGCTCAGTCTTTTTAGGCAAAATAAAAGAGGCCTTCGGCAAAAAGCCCAACCTGGAAAACCTGCTGCTTGACCCCTTCTTCAAACGTGCTGTTCAAAAAGCCCAGGCCTCGTGGCGCCGTGTCGTTACCACAGCGGTAAAGCTCGGCATTCCAATGCCCGCTATGAGTTCTGCATTGGCTTACTACGACGGGTATCGCAGCGGTCGTTTACCGGCAAACCTGCTTCAGGCCCAGCGAGACTATTTCGGCGCACATACTTATGAACGCGTTGACAAGCCGCGAGGCGAATTTTTCCACACGAACTGGACCGGCCGAGGCGGTGATACATCAGCCTCGACATACACGGTCTGAAATACATAAGTAGTAAAAGCTATACGTAAGAGAAAGAATGTTATGTTCACAACGATATGGACAATTGCCGCGGTAATATTAGGAATCGCGTGGGTGATATTCGGCGTATGGTGGGTGGTAGACTATTTTCAAGCGAAGAAAAGGCCAAAACCTACGACAAAGCGGCAGCAGCAGGCAAAAACGTCATTCGAAGAATATGTAAAGAAAATGAAAGAATATAAGAGGCCGACCTACAAACGTGACCAAACCGAGGATAGGGCAAATACCAAATAAGAATATGCGTCAGCGATAAGGACTAAAAATGGCCGCTGAATTCATGTTGGAAGATTTTCTCCTTCAGAATAAGACTGCGAGGATTCTCTATCACGAACACGCGAAGAAAATGCCCATCTATGACTATCACTGCCATTTGCCAGCGGACAAAATAGCAGCGGACCACCGGTTCGAGAACCTTACCCAAATATGGCTTTACGGCGACCACTACAAATGGCGTGCAATGCGGGCCAACGGTGTGGATGAGCGGTTCTGCACGGGCGATGCGAGCGATTATGAGAAGTTCGAAAAATGGGCAGAGACCGTCCCTTATTGCTTGCGAAATCCGCTTTATCACTGGGCGCATATGGAGCTTAAGAATCCCTTCGGCGTAAAAGACAGACTGCTAAATCCGAGTACGGCAAAGGAAATCTATGAGGCGTGCAGTGAGATGCTAAGGACGCCGGGGTTTAGTGTGCGAAATATCCTTCGCAAAATGAATGTCAAGCTTATCTGCACTACCGAGGAGCCGCTCGATTCATTGGAGCATCATAAGAAGATTAGAGCGGATGGCTTCGAGATTAAGGTCCACACAGCGTGGCGGCCGGATAAAGCTATGGCTGTTGAAGACCTGCCCGCCCTGAACGCCTGGATTGACAAACTCGAAAGCGTTTGCGACACAGATATAACCCACTTTGCTTCATATATTACAGCGATTCGGAAACGGCACGACTACTTTCACGAAAACGGCTGCCGGCTTTGTGACCACGGCATCGAAATTGCCTACGCCGAGGACTATACCGAACGCGAAATCGAAAACATCTTCGGCAAGATAAGAACCGGCAAAGAGCTTGAGGCGTTAGAGCGTCTGAAATTCAAGTCAGCGATGATGTTTGAATTTGCTTTGATGGACGCAGAACGTGGATGGGTCCAGCAGCTTCACCTGGGTGCGCTGCGAAATAACAATACGCGAATGCTCAGAACTCTCGGGCCGGATACCGGTTTTGATTCAATGGGGGACTTCGAGATAGCAAAGCCGTTGGCGAAATTCCTGGACCGCTTGGATACAAACAACCAACTGCCGAAAACGGTTGTGTACAATATGAATCCGAAAGACAACGAAGTTATAGCTACGATACTCGGCAGTTTTCAGGATGGCTCCGCGATAGGCAAAATGCAGTATGGTGCTGCGTGGTGGTTCCTCGACCAAAAGGACGGGATTGAGAAACAGATGAACACACTTTCAAATATGGGGCTGCTTAGCCGGTTTGTCGGTATGGTGACGGACTCGAGGAGCTTTTTGTCGTTCCCAAGGCATGAATATTTTCGCAGGATTCTCTGCCAACTACTCGGCGACGACGTCGAAGCCGGTCTCTTGCCTCCCGATATGGAGCTACTTGGCAAAATGGTGGAGGACATCTGCTACAACAATGCCAAGAACTATTTTCCAATGGAGTTAGATTAGCCCCGACAAATGGCACTCATTTTGTTGAATTGCTGCATACGTGGATAAACGCAGGAGGCAGGTTCAGCAGCACAAATTTAACTTTCACATCTGAGAAATAGTCCTTCAGGGTTTCCGTCAATACCTTCGAGTAAAATATCTGAATATACTTTTTTGCTCTGCCTGCTATGCTCAGGAATCTTTCTCTCTCAGATTTGTTAAACAGCGTAAGAGGAAGAGCGGAGACGATACACTCCAAAGAATCAACATACTTTTCGCAATTTGCAGCGTTATCATTGACAACTGTCAGCCGCGGGTCATTAATCTTACGTAAGTATTCGCAAAACTTTGGGTTTATCTCAAAGCACGTCAATCGGCCGTTTTCAGGCAGGTACTTCAAGATTTGAGCGGTTATGGTACCGGTTCCTCCTCCGAATTCAATAACATTCAAGCTCCCGTCCATCTCTCGGGCCATTGCCCGGCCTGCAAATCGTGAACTGCCAGCAACAGCTCCGATTTCTCCGGGGTGCTTTAGGAACTGACAAATAAAATCTATGGCCCTCACCTTTGTCACTCCACAAATCACAAACCATCGCAAGCCAACACAGGATTTTCCCGCTTGGACATCACGCGAAACCGAATAATACCATAGTGCAACGTCACTGTAAAGGCTGTGCGCGAATAAGGGGACCTTGCTTGGTACTACGGTTAATTATCTGGCTCGGGCTGAACAGGGTGGCAAGAAATTCTATACGCTGCGTTGCAAGGTTCTACGCTGAAATCAACAGGCAGAAACTTCTTTATTATTTCCATATTTGTAAGAAGGTGGGTGGAAAGCTCGTTGGTTGTGTACGAGCCGGCCTTCGCGATTGCCATATAGACTAAAAGCTGGTCGGCTAAGAAACGGTCGATAGAAGCGTCGCCGGCCAGGAAATCTTCAGCCAAAGCAACAACCTCATTAACTACCTTCTGGGATGGTTTCCCGCGCATTCCAAATGCGGTAAAGACCGTTGTGCGCTTATCATCACAAAACCGAATCATAGCGCAGTTTCCGGGGCCATCGGAATCTGTCACTTCGATGTGTTCAACGTTCCGGATGTTGAGCTTGCTTTGAAGCAATAGTTTCTGCTGTCGCCGGGCGATGTGCGGGGGAAGCTTTGCTGTGTAAACCAGCGCAGAAATCTGCGGTTCTTTGCTCGGCTCACAAAGATTGATTATCTGGTGGGGGCTTTTTTGCCAAGGTTGTATTTCAAAAGTTATTTTGCCGCCGCCGGCCGGATAGAAGCCGTGCTTTATCAGTTTGCATTTACCGTGGAAGCCGCCGGTTGCGATAGCGGGCAAGAAAGTCTCCGAGAGAAAGTCAAACGGCGGGGCCATAGGATTATGAGTTCCGCCGGTAACGGTGACTGTGGAAGGTTTGTCCGCTAAGAATAAGGGCGGCAAGAGCGTCTGAATTACCAAAGATGCAGAACCAGCCGAGCCAATATCAAAATGAAAATCGCCGCTTTGTACAGGGCCAGGTTCAAAATCCAACACTCTTGAGCCCAGTGCGGCGCCCTGGGATTTTGCGCTGCAGATTTGACAGGCGGCGCGGACACAGCTTAGGTGCTGCTTTGCCAGACCTGGTTTGCGACGGGCGGCGCGGATGTTTTCAATATGCAAACTTCTGCCGGTTATGCACGACAGGGCCAGGCTGGTTCGCAGTATTTGGCCTCCTCCTTCGCCCGTGCTGCCGTCAATTAACACAGTATCCATAATTATTCCTGGCGAATCTCTACGGAGTAGTCTGCGATAACAAGACATCGAATTTGGCGGACATCAAGCTGAGGAGCCCTGACTACGACAATATCTTTATCGGCCTGCCAATCCGCTATGACGCCAACAGCTATGTCCGTACCTTTTGCATCCCTCAAGGCAACAAGGCGATGAACAAGACCGCTGCGGTTCGAATTCCAGCCAGCCCCGCCCCTCCGAGGGGCGGGGCCAGCCTGAACTGCTATGTCACTTAAGCGGATACTATAAAGACAAGGGTCCCGAAAGTACTTGTCGAACTGGCTTTGCCGATAAGCTCGTCTGTTCTGCGGTGATTTAGTTGGTATCTGGGGTGGCGACTTAATCAGCTCAAGCTTAAGGTCGAGAGATCGCAGACCGGAAAGGATGTCACTTAGCTCATCGCTGCGCTGCACTGCTAAAATCAATTCAGGCTGCAATATTCGCTGCACCGTCCACCACAAGGCAGTTGCCGCCCCTCCGGAGATAAGGCCGGGAGTATCGATTATGATTATCTCGGCAGCTTCGGTTGCCTGGCGAACACACTGTGCGATAGCCGCGGTGAGCTGGAGAAGATGGCCGACGGGCGTCACGTCACCCACAAAGCTGATACCGCTGGCAGCAAGCTGTGAAAAATTGATGTCGGCGTGGTCCACAAGTGCCCACCCAACCGTGGTAGGCGGTCCAATGTGAGACTGGCCAATATCCGCATCGATAACTGCTACGGGCCGACTTGAGGCTGCGTGCTTGGCCAGGGCCTGAACAAGACTGGTTTTGCCGGTGTCGGCGGCACCAAGAACCAAGCAGGTACCTGCCTGCGGAAGGCCGCGGCTTATGAGTTGTTGAGCAGTCTTGTCGGCCCAATCCTCTGTCATCGAAGCTTGCATCCTGTAACTGATTAAGGAGTCCTGTTGTGCCGTATCATATCGGTACAACCTTGGGATGTCGAGCACCTGTCAGGCATAAGCCCAATCTCAATGGGTGAGCGGGCATAGAATTTCCATTCTCAAGCCTTTACTGTCAAGCGGGGGGTTCTCAGGTAACGTCGGGGCGTTTCCCAGAACACTTTGGCTGGCCGTCCAGGCAGCGACGAGGGCATCTAACGCATCATCCATAACATAACCATGTGTGGGGGCCTGGACTAAAATACCGTCCATATCCATGAAAATTTGCTGGAGCAGTTTATGGCGGTGCGCTTGGCCGGGGACGGTTTTTTTGTTTTGTTGAATCGCTTTTTGGTTGTTAAGGGACCAGAACGAGACTTCCGGATGGATTTCGCGAACGCGGTGTTGAAGTGCCGGCGTCATTAAGTCATCTACCTGGCGAATCTTTTCGAGCAAGGCGAAACTCTGCCTACTCAGCTTCTTGCCGGAGCGTTCAAAGGAAATTTCACACGCTGTCTTGTAATCCTCAGCGGAAAGACAGGGCCTGATTGGTGCGGGGAATACACTGCTAGCGCGTTGGCCACCGAGAAGCTTACGGGCTGCGATATCACACTCGCGCGGCTTGTCACCGTCGCTTAAGCCGATTGGAATATCGACGCAAACTAATTGACAATCCCGCGTTTGCGAAAGTACCTCAGAAAAAGTGCTTGCCACGAGAAGATTCGTCAGCTTGAAGGGATTAGGAGCATCCGTCCGGTTGCTTTCCTCCGGTCCGGATACAACAGCGACGAGCCAGCCAGCTTTGCATCCATCTACGCCGGCAACTTGAACCAATTGTTTCGTTAACATTGTATTTACGAGCCTTTTTTAAGGAACGATAGGATTTGTGAAATTTCAGCTATGACTTTATCACGGCTTTGGGCCGTTAAATTGAATAGCTTCGTGCCGGGATGATTCTTTACTTCGGAGATAAGACCTCGGCCTTTCTTCGCCACAGTGGCTAATACCGATTTGTCAGAAGCAAAGAGTCGCCGTATCACGGTGACAAACTTCTCTGACAGGCATTCCATCTTGCCAATCTCATCAATGACAAATAATTCAGCATCAACTCGCTCAACATCTAAAATCGGTAGTACAGATTTCTCGAAGCCGGTGACGTCGACGCCGTATTTACCAACTCTATAACGTCCTCTGATGTCGACGTGTGCCAGTATTCCCGTATTTCCATCCAGGCTTGTCCAGCGAAAGCCTTTGCGAACGTTGCCTTGACGAATCTCTTGTGTATAAAAGCCCACGGCCTTTCTGCGGTTCAGATTATCTAAGATTCTCGTGATGGCGGTTGTTTTGCCGCAACCCGGCAGGCCGGTCAACAAGATTTTGGGCGATTCAGACGACATAATGACACGCTTAAAGGCTAAAACCCAGAAGCTATTTGCTAATAAAATTCGAATATCGAATTTCGAAATTCGAAACAATATCAAATGAACAAAATTCAAATGACCAAAAACAATAAATTTCGGGAAATTTGAACATTAGAATTTCGAAGTTGTTTCGGATTTCGTGCTTCGTGTTTTTCATAACTTTGTGTTTCATGCTTTGCGTTTTTCCCTTCTTATGGTCTTTTGGTTTTGGCCCAGCTTTTGATTTTGGCTGCTGAGAGGGTATTCAGGACGTCGGCCCTTGTCACCCAGCCTCGTGCGGCGGTGGCAACACCATAGCCCATGAAGCCGAGCCCACCAGTGCTGTGCGCATCGGTTCCAATTGCGAGTTTAACGCCAGCTTCGATTGCCATTTTGCAGTGCACATCCTTTAAGTCCAGACGCCACGGGTTTGCATTTACTTCCAGGGCGGTATGGGTTGGCACAGCATGCTTGATAACGGCGGCGATATCAATATCCATAGGTTCACGCTGGCCAATCAATCTGCCGGTAGGATGGGCGATGCAATTAACGTACGGATTATCCATCGCCTTTAACGTGCGGGTTGTCACCTTCTCACGTGAGCTTGCCAGGCCGGAGTGTATGGAAGCTATTACAAAATCGAGGTCGGCGAGCAGCTTATTATCGAAATCCAGTGAGCAGTCGGCAAGAATATCGACTTCGGTCCCCGCCAGGATTGTTATGCCTTTGAGCTTTTCATCGAGCTTGTGGATTTGCTTGATTTGCTGAACGAGTCGTTTGGGCGAAAGGCCGTTTGCAATTGCCGATGAGCGTGAGTGGTCAGTGATACAAATATACCTGTAACCCATATCTCTTGCCGCCTCAGCAAGCTCGGAGATGTCGCAAACACCGTCAGAGGCACTTGTATGGACGTGAAGGTCACCTTTGATATCTTCGAAACCGATTAGCCGAGGGAGAGAATGGACCTTTGCAGCATCGACCTCGCCGCGGTCTTCACGGAGCAAGGGGTCGATATAATCAAGGCCGAGCTTCTGATAGATTTCTTCCTCAACCGCACCTGCAATCATTTTATCTGCCTTGAACAGGCCGTACTCGTTCAATTTCAGCTTCGCCTTTACAGCGATTTCCCTCAAGCGAACGTTATGTTGCTTTGAGCCGGTAAAATACTGGGCCGCAGCTCCAAAACTTTCCTGCGGTACGACACGCACATCGACATGGACGGGGCAGGTTGCCGTCTGAATAATCGCTGAGCCTTTTGTCGGGCCAGCGGCAAGAACTTCCTGGACGAACTGTGCGTTTGTAAATGCCTGGATGATTTGCCTGCCTTTGCGACCAGCGACAAGTATGTCAACGTCACCAATAGTCTCGGCCCACCGTCGGAGTGAGCCGGCTTGCTGAATTGTCTGGATGGGTGCAAGGTTTCGGAGGAATCCGGTGACAAGGTGAGCAGCTTGGCGTGCCTGGTCGAGGCGGATTCGGCCGGTGGATTTTTCCAGAAACCGGATGCCTCTTGCGATTGCCGCTGCCTTCTTGTCACCGAAGCCGGGCAACTGGGCAATCTTGCCGGTTTCAATCGCACGTTTTAGCTTAGCGATAGTTGTCACCTTTAGGTTTTCGTAGACCGCTTTAACAGACTTTGGGCCCATACCGGGTATGGTGAGCAGCTCAAGTAGGCTCGGTGGGATTTTGGTGAGCAACTGCCGGTGAGCGGTTATGACGCCGGTCTTTACGAACTCTTCAATCTTGGCGAGGCTTGATTTTCCAACGCCGGGTATTTTTGCCAGTTGGCCTGTTGCTAAGAGGGTCTCGACATCGGTCGGCATATCGGAAATGATGCGTGCGACCCTGCGATATGTATTGATGCGGAAGCGGTCCTCGCCGAGAATCTCCATAATGTCGGCCATCTGGTCGAAAAGCTCGCTGAGGACAGTGTTTTTCATAGGATTGATTATATCTTGGCAGTAGTAAAATCAAAGCCACAATTTTGGTGTCCCCGGCAAGCGCCCTATACACCCCTTATTTTCCACTTACAGGCCAGGCCCGGTCAATAAATCAGCCGAGGGCCTGCGATTTGGTCACCATCTGCTTGAATATCATGCGCTGCTCGGCCAGTGCTTTGACGCGGTCGTCGGGTTTGGTGCGGGCTTCGAGCAGTATCCAGCCCTGATAATCCATCTCTACAAATAAGTTCATCAACTGCTGATATGGGTATGGTCCGATGTTCAGCTCGCGGACATGGACGGTATCGCCAAAGCGGTCCTTAACGAGATTGAAGTTGTACTCCAGCCCCTTGCCATCCAAGTCCACCTCGTTGGAATTCCAACATACACCGACGTTTGGCTGGTCGACGAAATCGAAAATCCGTTTCATAATCGGCAAGGGTGAAGTTTCTCTGCCGTGTGCTTCGACGCGGATTTCCTGGCCGTAACTGGCCGCAAAACTTCCGAGCTCATTGAGTGATTTGCCTATCTGCTCAATGGTCTTTTCGGCCGGCACGCCCTGCGGGAGAGCATTTGGCTTGACCTTAACGCCGCTACCGCCGATATCGTGCGAGAGGATAACATAGGCTCTTGCGCCATCCATATCTATTTTGAGCATCTTTGGGTCAGCGTGGTGGAAGGCGAAGTTTGTTCCTAAACCAACAAGCTTTACAGGACTATTGGCAAAGCGCTTCTTTACATCACGGCGCTGGTGACGGTTTAGGTGGGAGTCTACACGGTGGGCGTGCTCGGTGCGCAGCTCAACGCCGAGCACTTTCGTTTTCTCGCAGTTGCGGATAAGGGTCGGCAGGTCCCAGTCCTTACCCCACAGATACGTAACCAGGCCAAAACGCATCTTTGAGCCCGGCTTTGCTTTAGAGAGAAGTTGCAGGCCGCTGCAGGAGGTCAATGTACCGACAGCGAATACACCGGCACCGACACCAAGCGAGTGCCGAAGAAATTGTCGCCTCAAATAGCCTGTCATCCTAAAAAATTCCTTTAGTCGAGATATTCGGGGAAAGAATAGGTCTTGTGGAATCTCTTCAGAAGGTCTAAGTATCTTTGTACCTGCCCTTTTGGAACTATTTTTGCACCGTCCACACAGTATTCTGGCACGTCATCCGTATCTGAATAGGCAAAATACATCGGACCATGTACTTCACACTTTTCCCAAATTTCGCTTTTAACTTTTCGAAAGTATACAACTGCATGTGTAGGTTTTTGTAGAACAATCACATCAGTATCTATAACGGCATCAGCTGGTAGACCTTCTAGCTCCGCAGTTGAACCCCTAAAATAAAAGTTGGTAAACGAATCCTTCTTCAGCTTACTTTTGTCTTTCAATTCAAATTCCTCCCAAAGATCATCTGCATTCAGATATCCAGCAGACAGCTCTTTGAAACAGTCCCAGAGCTGACATTTGACATATCTACCTTTTCCTGCCGTGGGAGTAATCTCTCTATCCTTATTGAAACGGGTAAGCTCTGTAAAGCTTGGATCGCCATAGAAATAACCTTGCGTATTGCCCATTATATTAACTGTCTCACTCTTGAATTCTTTTGGTATTTCCCTGCTAAGCTTATCAACGCAATTATAAACGTCATTTTCCAATTTGGAATAAGGATACGTCTGACATCCTGTTAACACCGCACTTGCTAAAGCTACAATTGTTGAGAGGATTATTTTTCTTGAAGTGATTTTGGTGGGTTCAGTAAACATGATATGGTCTCCCTTGAAAAAGTTTCTGTGCCACATTTGTGTGACTTGACCCGCTTTTTTCCTTCCAGTGTCTCCGAGGTTCTATAGGTTTCCTACTTCTTGGATTCCGAGCCAAAGGTAATAGGTCTTCGTCGTTTGTGCTTGTCATAAAACTCTGACTCAATCATACTGGTTAGCCCCGGTGCTCGATCAAGCTCTTGGTAAGCCGGCAAACCAGCATCACTGGCCACTTTGACTCCATGAAATTGCAGCCTGACTTTACTCTCAAAATTGCCTCTCAGAGCATGCTGGCCTCTTTCACCCATTTGGTTCTCTCACTACTAATGACCGATATCCCATCAAATCTATTCTACGCGACCTATACTATAAAATTTCCGATTTCTTCCACTACTTCATATGGGAAATCCGGGCTTAATTATACTCTTTCCGGCACGACGAAGTGTTTGCGGTATTTTCGCGTCAGCATACGGTTTGCCTGTCTGTCGCCCACGAACTTTTCCCTGGCACCATCAAAAGTCAGCTTGCGTCCGAGCCGGTAAGAAATGTTTGCCATGTGACACAGCGCAGCCGACAAATGTCCTCCCTCGATATCGGCAGGGATGTCTTCGGGTCTTCCGGAGCGAAGGGCATTAATGAAGTTGACAAAATGCGCTTCCCCGCCGGCGCCAGCGAGGTCGGAGGGGTCGGCGCCGGCCTCGGCACCCGCGGAAGTGGGGCCGGGCTCGTTCTTTCGGCCGAAGAAGGTCTGCCAGGTATCGCCGCTGCTATTGAGGCACATCCAGCCCTTGGTACCGAAGAAGAGATTGCCGATTCTGACTCCCTTCTCGTCATTGGTGTGTCGGCACTCGTCATTGGTGTGTCGGCCGCGGACCTCGAACTGCAGGATTTTGCCGTCGGCGTATTCAAAAGCTGCGATCTGGGTGTTAGCTGTCTGCTGGTCACAGTGAGGGAAGCCGAAGTACCCACCGCTACAATTGATTTTGACGGGATGCTCGTTTTTGTTTATACCCCAACGCGCGACGTCCATCTGGTGGACGCCCTGGTTGCCGATGTCACCATTGCCCGTATTCCAGAACCAGTGCCACTTGTAATGGAAGCGATTTTCGTTAAATCGTTGATAGTCAGCCGGTCCGAGCCACAGGTCGTAATGTACGCCCGCTGGGACAGGGCTGTCAGGGACCACCTTCCAGCCGTCACGGAGCTTGTAGCAAAGGCCCTTCGCCATATAGATTTCTCCGAGTCCGCCGTCGTGGATGAATTTCATTGCCTGTAGGACATTTCTGCTGGAGCGGCTCTGGAAGCCAACGCAAACGATGCGATTGTATTTGCGGGTGGCTTCAATCATTTTTCGGCCTTCAAAGATGTTGTGCGAGCAGGGTTTTTCAACGTAGACGTGCTTGCCCGCCTGGCAGGCCCATATAGTGACAAGAGCATGCCAGTGGTTAGGGGTGGCGGTAGCGACGGCGTCGATTTCCTTGTCCTCGAAGACGCGGCGAAGGTCATACTCGGTCTCGGGAGTGAAATCCTGGTTAGCAGCGACCTGCTTGACGCGTTCGGCGTAGAGTCTCTCATCGATGTCACAGAGCGTTTTAACGCGGACGTTGGGAATCTTAGCAAAGTTCTTGGCGAGGCCACCGCCGCGTCCTCTGACACCTATGACAGCCATATTTATGCGCTCACTGGCACCGCGGACACAACTTGCCGGAGCGTATGTGATTTGAGGCTTGGCACAGGAGGCCAAAGCTGAGGCGGCAACGACACCGGCCGCGGTTCGAGTGCTACGGTTCAGGAATTCACGACGCGAGATTTTTTTGGATTCGGAAGCCATTTTTTTCCTCCTTAAACTGAATTACTGTAGTCAAGATTTTTTGTCCAACAAAACAATGAAAAGCAAGAGTTTCGCACGTTAGATTCATGTCTGCCTGTTATGTTAATAGTCTCACCGTGGTTGTCAAAGATAATTTTGCGACGTTGGGAATTTGAGCTTGAAATGGAAGAAACGAGATAGTGCAGCAATAAATAAAGCTTGAGCACAAAAGCAAAACGGATAGAATAACGACAGCGTTTTGGCAGAACCGCAGGAATCGTTGATATTCGAACGTTCATTAAGAGAAAGGATATAGCGATGGTCAGAAAACAGATTTTGGCCGTTTTGGCGGTCGGTTTGGTGACTGTTTCACTTTCGTGCGCTAAAAAGGAGACTTCTGCGAAGAAGTTCACCGGGGCCAAAGGTGAAGTCAAGCTGATGACACTGGATCCGGGGCATTTCCACGCGGCACTGGTACAGAAGACAATGTATGAACAAGTGTCACCAGCCGTGCACGTATATGCTCCAAAGGGCCCGGACGTTGACGACCACGAAAAGCGGATTGAGGGATTTAATATGCGAGCGGAGGACCCCACCAGTTGGGAGCAGAAGGTATATGCCGGTAATGGTTTTTTGGAAAGGATGGTGAAAGACAGGCCGGGCAACGTGGTGGTAATTTCAGGTAACAACAGGAAAAAGGCTGAATATATTAAAGCATGTATTGGGGCCGGGTTAAATGTGCTGGCGGACAAGCCGATGTGCATCGACGCCAACGGCTACAAGCTTTTGCAGGAAGCATTTGCACTTGCGAAAAAAAATGGGGTGCTGCTTTATGATGTTATGACGGAGCGCTCCGAAATAACAACGGTCTTGCAGAAAGAGTTAGTGCACAACAAAGATGTTTTCGGCGAACTGAAAAAAGGGAGCGTGGACGACCCTTCGGTCGTGAAGGAAAGTGTGCATCACTTTTTCAAATATGTATCGGGCAATCCGATTAAGCGGCCGGGATGGTATTTTGACACGACGCAGCAGGGTGAGGGAATCGTGGACGTGACAACACATCTGGTGGATTTGGTGATGTGGGAAAGCTTCCACGGGGCAGCCATCAGCTATGACGACATCGAGATAAAAAGGACTAAGCGCTGGCCGACCATGATTACGCGTCAACAGTACAAGAAAGTGACAAGGCTGGAAGACTTTCCGCCATTTTTGAAACAAAAACTAAACGACAATGGTGTACTTCCCTGCTACGCCAACGGCGAAATAATCTTTACAGTGAGAGGTATTCATTCAAAGGCCTCTGTCAAATGGAATTTCCAGGCTCCGGAAGGTGCAGGCGATACTCATTACTCAATTATGAAGGGCACGAAAGCAGATGTTATCATCCGGCAGGGGAAAGCGGAAAACTATCGGACCCAGTTGTACGTAAAGGCCACGGCAGGTACAACGCTGAATGAATTTTCAAGAGCAATGAGACAAGCAATCGATGAACTGGAACGCAAGTACCCAGGAATAGCTTATGACCAGGAAGGCGGTATTTGCCATGTGAGAATACCTGACAAATACCGCATCGGACACGAGGCACACTTTGGGCAGGTTACGGAAAGGTACCTGAAATACCTGGTAGAAGGGAAACTGCCGGAGTGGGAGGTCTCAAATATGAAGACGAAGTACTCTATCACCACCAAAGCACTGGAGTTGGCAAACCGGTAGGATAAGGAGAAGTATCAATAATGAAACATAGTATTATCAGCTTGATTGTCGGGCTGCTGGTGTTTGCAGGAGGCTGCCAGGTAGGACCACGAGTAAAGTTCGTGAGAGGCGATGACAAGATTGACGTGATGATTGGGGGAGAACACTTTACGAGTTACCGTTACGAAGACACTCTAACCAAACCAGTTTTGTATCCGGTGAATACACCTTCGGGAATTGTGGTCAATCGCAGCTATCCGCTGGCGAAGGTGGAGGGCGAAAGCGATGACCATCCACATCATGCAGGCATTTTCTTTGCCTGCGACAAGGTCAACGGCAACGGCTTCTGGAACAACACCACTTGGTCACCGCATATCAAACACGTTAAAGTGACCAAGATGAAAGGCGGAGCCAGCAAGGGCAAGCTGTCGACGGTAATGCACTGGGTGGGCAAGAGCGGCAAAACACTGTTGGAAGAAAAAAGGAAGATGGTATTTATCGCCGGTGAGAATGAATATGTTATTGACTTCGACATTAACCTTACGGCTCAGGATGAAAAAGTCGTTTTCGAAGATACGAAGGAAGGTATGTTCGCGATTCGAGTTGCGGACTGGTTGAGAGAAAAAGGCGGGACCGGCAGGTACTTAAGCTCGAACGGGGATGAGACAGAGGAAAATGTATGGGGCAAACGTGCGCGATGGGTCCGCTTACAGGGTGAAAAAGATAGTAAGACAATCGGCATTGCTATTGTTAACCATTCAAGGAGTGTGAACTACCCTACTTATTGGCATGCGCGGCGTTACGGTTTGTTTTCAGCCAATCCGTTGGGACAATATGATTTCGAAAGGAAACGAAATCCAAAAAGCGCAAAGCCGCTCAATTTCACACTTGAACCGGGTGAGACGGCCGAGTTTGGGTTCCGCATGGTCGTTTACGAGGGAGCAAGGTCCAAGGACGAACTTGAGGAGCACTTCAGGATATTCACAAAATAGCCGTAGGGAGTCTTAATACTGTACGGCGGGTCTTTGCTTTAATATCTCGAGGTCGTCAGGCGTTTGAGGCCTCATATCGGGCTTTTGCCATTTTCCTCTCGACTTAGAGAGGCCCTTCTGATACTATGCCTCAACCTTAGACCCCGAATCGAACAGAGACCAGTTACTTTGTTCGGGCAGGAACAGGATTTTTAATCAGGCGAATGCGATAGTGGCGTAGAGTGCGTGGCTCTACAGAAAATAAAGAAAGGGGAAAGTTGTATCATGAAAAAGGGCATATTTGTAGTGGCAGTGCTAACGCTGGCGGTAATGGTGTTAGCGGCGCCGACGAAGCCAAAGGTGGAGCTCGTAAAAGGCGCCAACAAGGTGGATGTAATGATTGGCGGGAAGTTGTTCACAAGCTATGTTTATGGAGATGAGCTGCCCAAGCCTGTATTGGTTCCGGTGAGGACGCCTTCGGGTATTGAAGTGACACGCAGGCACCCGCTGGTGAAGCTGCGAGGCGGAACTGACGACCATCTGCATCACGTAGGTATTTTCTTCTCGGTCGATGGCGTCAACGGCACGAAATTCTGGAACAATGTCGAACCGCCGCCCCAGATCAAGCACGTAAGAACAGCAAGAACGGCGAGCGGAACCGGTAAGGGGACGCTTTCAACCGTTAGCCACTGGATAGACAAAAAGGGCAAGGTGGTGCTGGAAGAAAAGAGGAGTATGGCCTTTCTGGCCGGCGAGCATGAGGATGAATACGCCATTGATTTCTCAATGGCCCTGACGGCCCAGGACAGCAAGGTGGTATTTGAGGATATCGAGGAAGGTATGTTCGCGATTCGGTTAGCCGACTGTCTGAGAGAGGAAGGCTCAGGCGTCCTGCCGAGACTCGGGGCACCGCTGCCGAAAGAATCTATTTCCGGAACCGGCAGGTACTTCAGCTCCAACGGTGATGAGACGGCGGATAATGTGTGGGGCAAGCGCGCCCGATGGGTTGCTCTGCAAGGAGTAAAACAAGGAAAAGTGGTTGGCGTTGCTATTCTCAATCATCCGGAGAGCATAAACTATCCGACCTATTGGCATGCGAGGGATTACGGTTTGTTCTCAGCCAATCCTCTGGGACAGGGCGATTTTCAAAGACAGAGCAAATATAAGAAGAACCGCGTGATTCCGCTTCGGCTCACGCTCGAGCCGGGCCAAACGGTGCATTTTAGGTTTCTTGTGATTATCTACGAGGGCATAAGGACGCAAGAGCAAATAGAGCAGCGGTTTAAGGAGTTCGTGAGATTGCGCCGCCGACGCCGTTAACGCATAAGTATCCCAGTGAACCGCAGAAGTTATCGTTCTAAGACCTTGTAAATGAAAGTCTTATAACACCGCAGCAACGGCAGAAAGCCTAATTCTGCGCGGTTGCGCGGCAAACTTCTGGACTCGGTCAAAGGCCTCAAGTATAATGAGTGGCTCGTCGTTTGGTTAGTGTAGAAGAATCAGGTCAATGTATTTGAAAGGAGAAAGAATGCTGTCAAAAAATGCCAAGGCGAAGACGACTATTTTGGTCGCGCTGGCCGCTTGTTTGTTGTGGGGTGGCTGCAAGAAAGTAGAAGAACAAAAAGCAGGTCCGGTGGTTAGTTTCAAACATCAGCCCAGCAAGTTAGAAGTCAGCATCGGCGGTAAGCCTTTTGCAACTTACGTTCACTATAACAGCAAGATTCCGCGGCCCTATTTTGCTCACGTCAAAACACCATCAGGGATTCAGGCGACTCGTCACCATCCTCCGCGTGAAGGCAAGGACTCAATGGACCATGACTTATTGCATCCGGGCATGTGGCTGACGTTCGCCGGTATCAATGGCAACGACTACTGGCGACTGAGGAAGAAAACCGAGCATGAGATGTTTGTGGAGGACCCGGAAGGCGGCCCGGGGCGGGGAACCTTTGCCGTCAGAAACTTTTATCTTGACTCACTTGAGTCAGGAGGTAACAGAGTCGCGCACGAAATCTGCCGTTATACGATTCTTGTGCGTCCGAGCTACTATCTGGTCATCTACGACAGTACAATTTCATCCGACAAGAACGACCTTGTTTTCGGCGATGACCAGGAGTATGGTTTGGGCATACGCGTGGCAAGTCCAATTGAGAAACAGCACGGTGGACAAGTTCTTAACGCCGAGGGGCTTACGGGCTTGGAGAAGAAGGCGGGGGGTAGCCCGGATAACGTGTACGGCAAGGCGTCTGACTGGTGTGACTACAGCGGCGTGATTGAAGATACTTTAATCGGTATGACCGTGATGCCGGACCCGAAGAATTTCCGCCGAAGCTGGTATCATGTTCGCGACTCGGGTCTTATTGCGGCTAATCCCTTTGGCCGTAAAGGTGTGGCCGGCGGGGAACGCAGCGAAGTTACAGTCAAAAAGGGTGAAAAGTTCCACCTCGGTTATGGTGTTGCGATTTATTCGGCACCGAAGGGCACCAAAATTGACCGTGACGCGATGTACAAAGACTATTTGAACGAAATCAAGAAAGGCCCGTAGGTGCAAAGGCACAAGCAAAGCGAAACCGATAAGTCTGTTAAGACATTCACGCGCCGGGATTTTGTCAAAGGCTCTATGGCCGCGACCGTTGCGATGGCTTTTCCGGCATCTGTGTCTGCTAAATCCCGCAAGTATCGAGTTGCGGTAATCGGCAGGACCGGCCGGGGCGACTATGGGCACGACCTTGACGAGGTCTGGAACGACATCGAACAGGCCCAGGTTGTGGCTGTGGCTGACGAAGACGCCAAGGGCCGTGCCAAGGCAGCGAAAAGGCTAAAGGTCGAAAAGGCGTACGCCGACTATCGCGAGATGCTCGAGAAGGAGCATCCGGACATAGTCAGCGTCGCGCCTCGCTGGACAGACTGTCACCGGGATATGGTGCTTGCCTGTGCTGAAGCTGGGGCGCACGTGTTTCTCGAAAAGCCAATGTGCCGAACGCTGCGCGAGGCCGATGAAATGATAACGGCTTTTGAAAGGAAGAATCTCAAGCTGGCAATTGCTCACCAAAGGCGTTACAGCCCGACGATGCAGCGCATACAGGAAATCATCGCAGACGGTAAGCTCGGTGACTTGCTGGAGCTTCGCGGGCGCGGCAAAGAGGACAAGCGCGGCGCCGGGTTCGACCTTATGTGCCTCGGCACGCACACAATGGACCTGATGCGGCTGGTTGCCGGTGACCCGTTGTGGTGTTTTGCCGAGGTGCGACAAAAGAAAAACCTGGTCACCAGGAAAGACGTGCTTAAAGGCAGGGAAGGCTACGGCCCGGTGGCCGGTGACGAGATAAATGCGACGTACCGCTTCGGCGGACTTACTATGGGGTACTTTTGCTCGCATCGAGCGCGGCACGGAATCGGTGAGCGGTGGGGGTTGCAACTTTACGGCAGCAAAGGCATAATTACGATAGGTCAGGGCGGCAAAAAACCGAGGACCTCGTGGTTTATCGACGACCCTACGTGGCAACCGGGAAGAAGCAAGGCCCGGTGGCAGCAGATAACCAGTGCAGGACCGGGAAAACCCGAGCCCATCAAGGATGTCGAAAGCAGCCATCGGGGCAACCGCCTGATTGCGCTGGACCTGATACGGGCAATTGAAACTGACACCCAGCCCAAAGGCAGTATGTATGATGGTCGGGCGGCACTGGAGATGATAATGGCTGTGTACGAATCACACCGCGTTAAAGGGCCTGTGACGCTGCCGCTGAAGAATCGTGACCATCCTCTGGGCCTATTGTAACAGGGTTGGTGAATTGAACTGAATTAATGTTATTCTAGGAGATTAACGATGAAACGTATTTCACGCAGAACTTTCATGAAGCGCTCGGTGGTTGTTGGCGCCGCGGCCATTGCGACGAGGCCCTTTGCCCGTGTTCTGGGAGCAAACAATGATATTCGCGCAGCCGTAGTTGGTTTCAAAAGCAGGGGCGGTGGCCATATCAAAAACTTCAACAAACCCGGGAGAGGCTCTCGTGTCGTGGCGCTTTGCGACATTGACGAAAAAGTCTTGAACGAAGAGGTAGAGGATCTTAAGAAAAAAGGCCAGGACGTTGCCTCCTACATCGACTTCAGGAAGATGATGAACGACAAGAGCATTGACATTGTTTCCATCGCAACGCCGGAACATCAGCACGTACCGGTTGGCGCCTGGGCGATGATTGCAGGCAAGGATATTTACATCGAGAAGCCGATGACCCACACAGTGGCTGAGGGCCGCTATATGGTTAATCTGGCCAAGAAGTATAAGCGAATCGTTCAGCATGGTACACAGAATCGAAGCAAGGAAGGCGTTCAGGAAGGTATCGCGTTCATTAAATCCGGCCAACTCGGCAAATGCAGAGTTGCCAAGGCCATCAACTGTCAGCGTCGGGGCAAGATTGGCCACAAGCCCGACATACCGACGCCGCCGCATGTCCATTATGACTTGTGGCTGGGACCGGCCCCGAAGCGGTCCTTCAACGAGAACCGATACCATTACAAATGGCACTGGTGGTGGGATTATGGGTCAGGCGATTGCGGCAACGACGGCAGTCACCAGATTGACATTGCAAGATGGGGCCTTGGCGTTAATCTGCCCAAGGCTGTTACATGCAGCGGCGGACAACTGTGGTATGATGACGACCATGAGACACCTGACACCCAGATGGCAACCTTCGAATATGACGAAGGTCATGTAATATATGAAATGCGTCTTTGGACCCCGTACAAACAGGAGGGCCACGACAACGGGAATATCTTCTACTGTGATAATGGCTGGGTGTCAATCGGGCGCGGGGGCTGGAAAGCATACTCGCGGAAAGGCAAAGAGGTTGCCGGCGGCGGCAAAGGCAGTGGGAATAACTTCGACGTTTTCCTTAAAGCCGTTCGCAGCAGGAAAAACAGCGACCTTACCGCCGATGTTGTCGAGGCTCATTACACCTCGCTGCTTTGCCACAGTGTAAACGTCGCGATGCGCGTAGGCAAGAGACTCGTATTTGACCCCAGGACTGAAATGTTTATCGGCGACGGTTCGGTGCAAGCCAACAAGCTCAGGACCAAAAAGTACAGGAGAGGCTTTAGACTGCCGGAATGGCCGTAATAAGCCATGCAAAGCCCTCGCTTTGTTGCGAATAGATGCTTGACATGAAAAGAGCCGGTTACTTGACGGTAGCCGGCTTTTCTATTTTTCAGCTTACAGACTTGTGAACAGAAAAGTACGAAATTCGAGAAAAACCGTAGTAAAAGAGACGTTCAGAGGGGAGCGATTCAGGTCGTTGCCCCTTTCAAATTACGGAGCAGACGATTCGTTACGAAGCCTTTTTCCTGCTCGACTCGGCTCACCCCTTAGGGGCCAGTTGCTTTCGGTACT
>CAZOUM010000012.1:49390-54602 GCA_964582985.1 uncultured Pirellulales bacterium
GCCTTTTTCCTGCTCGACTCGGCTCACCCCTTAGGGGCCAGTTGCTTTCGGTACTTTTCAATTAGATTCAACAGTTCCATCCGCTTGGGATGTTCGGGTTCCAAATTCAGGGTCATCTGCCATTGTGCAATTGCCTTGGCGTACTTCTGCGCCTCCTCATAGGCGTCGCCGAGCTTGAGGTGCAGGGATGCCGTTTCCGGGCTCTCCTGCACGGCCTTGGCCAGGAACTCTATGTATTTATCGAGCCGACCGGCTTGATTATGCCGGTCCGCAACCTTCAAATAAGCATCTACCAAAGCGGATTTATATGTGGCCTCATCCAGCTCTATGGCTTTTCCCAACAGTTGGAGATACTCGTCATATTGATTGACGCCGAAAGCCGACTGTGCGTAATAGTAATAGAACAGCGCCTTGTCTTCCTTGGATATCGTTTCTTCGAGTTTCTTAAACTTCTCGTTGGCCCGTTCATATCTGCGGGCATTAAGGTAGATGTTGGCCAGCAAAAACTGAATATCGGGGGTGTCTTTGATACCATCGGCTACGGCTTTGGCGACTTGGTAAATCGCACTTTCTTTCGCCGCAGCGTGGAAGACATCTTTCTGACCGGGCACAGGCTCAACCAGGTACCAATCGCCGCTTATCGTGCCCGGATTGCCTCCTTTGACTGTAACGGCTGAGATTCTTCCAAAATAGTTCCTCAGGTTAAAGTAAGCCGAGCCCAGCTTGTAGTGCAAAATAGGCGTCTCCACTCCAAGCCGCAGAGCCGACTGATAAGCCTCAGCCGCCAAAGCAAAGGCATTGCCGGCCAGATAAATGTTGCCCAGTTGGTAGTAGTCGGAGCCGCTGTTGGGATTCAACTTGACGGCCTCCTCGAAGTTCTTGCGGGCCTGCTTATAGTCATTCAAATTGTACCTGGCCTCGGCCAGAAGATGATACGTCGGATAGTCATGGCGGTACTTGAGCAGCGGATCGAGCACGCCCACCACCTCTTGCCATTTTTTCTGCCTGGCGTAAATCTCAGCCAGCAATTGCCCGGCTTCGACATGGTCGGGCGTTGTCTCGATGATACCGGCCAGCAGCTTTTGGGCTTCTTTCTCGTTCTCAGCGTAGTAGTAGGCCCGGGCAAGATACAGCCGGTAACTTACCTTGGTCTCGTCCTCCTTGACCGCCTTCTTAAGCCTTTCAATGGCAAGGTCGTACCTGCCCTGGAACAAGGCCTCTCGTCCCTGTTCAAATAGCTTTTCGGCCTCCGAGGTTTTGGCCACCTCCGCATCGTTCCCGGCCACAACAGACAACTGCGACCAACCTGTCGAAATCAGTCCAAGCGTCGCTATTAGGACTAAGATAGACATCCGCATAATCGTATCTCCTTAACAAGAATGCAAAAATCCAAGATTAAAAATCAAAATTGTGGAATCGCCGCTTTGCGGCGATGACCTCCTTATTTTTACATTTTGATATTTGCTTTTTAATATCCGTCACTTTATAGCCTGTAAGCTTTGATCCAGTTAATCTGTTCGCGTGCCTTCTGGACCATCGGGCCTCTGGGGAAGTTATTGATATAATTGGTATAAGCATCCATCGCGTTTACCCACTGGCCCAGATACTCATAGTTCTCGGCAATAGCAAACTGGGCGTTGCCGGCCTTCGGGCTGCGACGGTAGTTCCGCAAAAAGGCCTTGTAGGCCTCGATGGCCTCGGCATACTTGCGCTGGCGCTCGTAGTGCTGGGCAATTCGCCAGCTCGCGTTTTCGGCAACGCTGGTGCCGCTGAACTGTCTTACGATTTCCAGCCAGGCTGCCACGGCGGCGCCGGCGTCCTTCAACCGTTCATCATAAATAGTCGCCATTCTCAGCAGGGCATCGCCGGCCTTGTCGGCTTCGGCAATCTTCGATGCATTCTTGTATGCGCTGACTGCTTTGCGCAGTGCAGCGTTGACCTTGTCCTGACGGTCGGCCAGTTGCACGGCCGTGAGAGCTTCGGCAAAGTAGACGGCCCCACCGGCGGCAAGTGCAACATTTGTCCCCAATTCCGATTGTTGGGCCACCGCCCCCCTGGCCTCTTCCAACTCGGCCATATCCTTCTTGCCGGCAAGTTTCAGAGATGCAATTAGTTCGGCCTGTTTGCCCCGCTGCCGCACACGTAGGTCTTGTACCTTTGCGTAGGCCTGGCGCTGAGCAACTTCCTCAGCCTTTTCGAGCGTTTGTGCCCGTGTTGCCCCGGCAAGTCTGTTGGCCTCGTCCTCGTAGCTCTTGCCAACCATAAACAGTGCATCGTCGGCTAAAGGACTGCCGGGATACCGCTTGCCCACGATTCTCAAGGCATCACGCGCCTTATCCATCTCTCCCATAGCCACGTAGGTCGTACCGACTGCGTAGAGGGCATCATCAGCCCTGTGGCTCTTGGGCCAATTCGCTGCTACCTTACGGTACTCGATTATCGCTTTGACCCGGTTGGCCAACTGGTCCGACACAATCTCTGCAATTTGATACTGGGCCTCAAAGGCTTTGCGTTGTTCTTTCTCGTCCACCAACATCTGGTATCGGATAAGGTCCTTGAGGAGACCAATCCGGCGTTTTGCTTCGCCAGCGCGGCCGTCTCTGCGGTAGTCCCGCTGGTATTCCTCGTAGGCCGTCATTGCCTGCAGCCACTGACTGAGATTGATGGTGCATTCGGCGATGGACCACTTGGCTTCTCTGACCCAATCGCCGGAAGGGAACTCGTCTATGACCCGACGATATGCGGCGATGGCTTCGTCCCACGCTTCGTTAGTCTGATGAACCTGGCCTATCGTCGTTAGGGCCTGTCCTGCCTGCGGATGACGCGGGAAACTGTCTACGAACATCTCCAGGACGTGCAATGCCTCTACCCAGCGTTTCTCATTCTTCAACCGGACGCCAATCTGGTAAATCTGATTTTGGATGCCGGTATCGCGTCCGCCGCGAGCCATGTTGACTTCCTGATAGGCCTCTGCAGCCCGAAGCGGCTGTTTCAGATTGTTCTGGTAGGTTTGGGCAATCCTCAGAGCAGCTTCCTGAGCCAAATGGTGCGTAGGATAACGTATCATCATTCCGTTCCAGACGGTAATCGCTTCGTCATAATAGGCTCTGTTGGCGAGCTCGCCGGAGATATCCCACAGCATATTCGGTACAGTTCCAATTCTGGGGTGGTCATAATACTTATCAGCCAGCAGCAGCAACTCTTCGGCTGCCCGCACATACTGGCCGCGAGCCAGCGTGGGGCTGAAGGCATCGACCACTCTGGCCTGTGTAAGGAAACTGTTTGCGATGTCCCACTGGGCCTGCTGTACACGTTTTCGCTCTTTTGGAAAGCTCTTTACAACACTAACCAGCTCACCACGGCCCTTATTGAAGCGTCGGGCCACTTCCGCTAGCATCAACTGCTTGGAAGGCTTGTCCTCAACCGGCTGGGCCGCCCAGGCAAGATAGTCACGGGCGATTCCGAGCCGAAGCTGAGGAAGCTCTTTGTCGGTCGGGTTGTCCTTTAGGAATCGTTCAGTCAGCTTGGCAGCCCGCTGCCATTGGTTGAGCGTCCGCCAGTGGTCAATCATAACCTTGATTTCGCCACGGCTTTGCTCGGCGGTGCTTGTCTTCGGGTATTTCTTGCGGATTCCCTGGAAGATTTCATAAGCGGCATTGAGGGCTTTTTCCTGGCGCGCGATTTCCTCATCGGGCAAAACGGGCACATGGCGCCGGGCCTGAGCTTTTTGTTCTTTAGGCCGACGTATCGGCCGATATGTGAGTTCCTCGCGAAGCCTGGCAATCTGGGCCGCCCGAGTCGCCTCCTGCTGACGAATAGCCGCTACAAGACGCGTGTCTGCGAGCTTGAGACCGGCTGCGCCCGCATACTCCCCGTTAGCGTTAAGTCCAAGCGTGGGCGCCTTCGCATATGATCCCATGGCCGATTCATCGCTGGATCGCACCTTGCCGGCCGGCGCGGGAGAACTCATCGAAACTCGGCCGCTCACAAGAACGCTCGTCTCCGCTGAAATCTCACTTAGTGCATAACCAGCTCTTCCGTATCCTTCTCCATGTTTACTATCGTGCGCATCCTGCGGACGAGGTGTTTCTTTCAACGTCAGCGAAGTCAGCACCTGCTTAGCGTGGTCCGGCATCGCTTTGCCTAACTGACACAGGCCGCGACAGAACTCAATCCGCTCAACGCGGCGAATTGCCAGGTCCTTCGCGAGCCCCGCCCCTCCCTGAGGGGCGAGGGCGAGCAACTCGGCATAGATACCGTCGGCCACATCCCAGGCATCGGCTTTAGCATATTCAAGGGCAACGGCCATAATCTTTTCGACCACCCGGCCAAGCAGCACGCTTTCGGGATTGGCCTTGATAAAGTCTTTGTAGGCCTTGATGGCCGCGGCGAATTCTCCACTTATTTTTGCAGGAGGCACTTTGGGCTCTTTCTGCTCCTTCATTTGCTTTGACAGAGCCAGGCGGGCTTTGGCATTCAGCGCAGTAGCGGCAGCAAACACGGCACGCTCAGCCGGGCTGCTGGCACCTGGTATCGGTTGCGAAAGTACTTTGACCTTCCTGGCAAACACCGCAAAGTCACGGTATACTCCGACCGCAACGTCATAGGCCCTGTACCTTTCGAAATGCCGTGCAATCTGGAACACCTTCGCCACCGCCTGGTTGCGCAGTGCGCCAGAGGAGCATTCGGAGATAAACTTCGTATAGGCTTCGATTGCCGTCTTGAAAGCCGGCGTCAACGTAAGTTTCTCTGAGGCATTGTACTGTTTCAGAAGAAAGTTGAGCTCTCGCACAGCCATTTCGAATTTCAGGTTCGCAAGCTGCAGCTTCGCGTACTCATCGGCGGCGGTAACAGCTCTGGAGGTTTTGACCTTTATGGCTTCTTCGGCGGTATCAAAGTACTCAAGCCTTTTGTAGTGTCCGACTATGCTGTCCCACACTCTTCGAGCCTGGGTCAGGAAAGGGTCATCTTCGTCTAATCCCTCTTGCGCCGCATAGCAAAGCTCCAGCGCTTCATTGAGCACTGGGTCAAGCTTTCGCGGCACGGTCAGTCCCGCGGCCATTAAACGATTGTGCTCGCTGAACACCTGCTGCCTCCACAGTTTGACAACAGCCAGCCCGGCCTGTCTCTGCTGTGCCTCCGGCAGCGATTCTGCCAGTTGCCTGTACGCCTCCTGAGCGACTTTATAGTGTCTATGTTTGACCCAAAGCTT